>CAWUOE010000116.1:0-8961 GCA_963923355.1 uncultured Gemmataceae bacterium
GCAAGGGGGACCTGATCCAGAAGGCGCAAGGCCGCGACATCCCGACGGTGAATGAACTCAGTGGGTTGCTGCTTGGCGATTGGGGCACCGATGCGTTCCGCGGTGTCGCCCGGCTGGACATGGTCGTCCTGCGGGACGGGCAGGAGGTTCCGGTGACCATCCGGCCGGTGACGCCTGGCCTCCACCCAGCCCAGCTTTACGAGGTGATCAGCATGGTCCTGCTATGCCTGGCGATGGTCGCCTACCTCCCGGTGCGGTCACGGATGGGGCAGGCTGCGGCGTTGTTTTTTCTGCTGTACGGCTGCCACCGTTTCCTCAATGAGCTGTTGCGCAATGATCCCAGGCCGATCGGACTGGAGAACAACGTCAGCGTTTTCCTGGTGCTCGGGGGGGCATTGGTGTGGGCCGCATGCGCCCTGATCGGTCCAAGGGTTCCCGCCGACCCGGGTATGGATGGCCCGCAACCCGTTGCCGGTGCCTAGAAATCCTCACCCGGGTGAACGATGGTCAGTTTGGCCTTGGAGGCCAGAAAGACCCTCAGCCCGGCGGTTTGGAACCGGATGCGCACTTTCCGCAGGGCCCCATTTCCCGAGGCCTCCACGATCTGGCCGATGCCGTATTCCCCATGCGATACAAACATGCCCTGGCGGAGTTCGTCGGGTTCCCCCGCGCGCGGGGTGAACGGGGTGGCAGTACCCGCGCCGCGGGCGGCGACCGGCTTGGGTGGCGCCATCACCGGGGGCATGTCCTCGTAGTCCATCGGGTGATCCACGGAATAATCCGGCTCGCTGCGTCGCATCCCCCGCTCGATCCGGCGCACATCCGGCGGTAATTCATCCAAAAACGAGCTGGGGATGGTGTAGGTCGTGCGCCCGCGGAATTCTCGAAGCCGCGCGTGGGATAGCTGCAGTTCCTGCATCGCCCGGGTCATACCCACAAAGCACAACCGCCTTTCCTCCTCCAGTTCCAGCTCGTTGTCCAGGCTGCGCTCGTGGGGCAGCAGGCCCTGTTCCAGGGCCACCATGAACACCACAGGGAATTCAAGGCCCTTGGCCGCGTGCATGGTCATGATGGTGACGCTTTCCTGGCTGGTGTTGAAGCCGTCGAGGTCGCTGGCCAGCGAGATGTTTTCCAGAAACGCGGCCACATCATGGGCGGGATCCAGTTGCGCGAACTGCCGGGCCGCCGTGATCAATTCCTCGATGTTGGCCAGGTGGTCCTCGTCGGCGTCGTCGGTTTTTTTCAGGGCCGCCTTGTAGCCGGTCTCATCCAGCACCTTGATCAGCGCCTGGTCGGGAGGCCCGGATGCCAGCGGTGTCAGTTTCTCGATCAGCCGTGCGAATTTCACCACCGCCTGGGCCGCGCGCCCTGTCAGGCCGGGGATGAACTCGGCTTGCCCTGCCGCCTCCAGCAGCGAAAGGTCCCGGGCGCGGGCATGGGCCTCAATATGCTCGATGCTGGTCTTGCCGATGCCTCGCGCCGGCTCGTTCACCACCCGCAGGAACGACACATCGTCCTTGGCGTTGCACAGCAGCCTCAGGTAGGCCACCGCGTCCTTGTTTTCCTTGCGCTCGAAAAAAGCCAGCCCCTTGACGATCTGGAAGGGGATCCGGTGCTTGATGAAAGCCTGCTCCAGCGCCCGTGTAAGGGCATTCATCCGCACCAGCACCGCGAAATCACGCAGCGATCGCCTGCCCGCCTGGATTTCGTCGCGGATCCGCAGCGCCACACCCTCGGCCTCGTTTTCCTGGTTCTCGTAGGCCACCACCTCCACGGGGCGACCCTTGGGGTTGTGGGTGGTCTGCACCTTGGGTTTGCGCTGCCGGTTGTTCGAGATCAGCGAGTCGGCCGCTTTCAGGATCGATTGTGTGGACCGGTGGTTTGCCCCCAGCAGGATGGTCCGGCAGGTGGGGTAATCCCGTTCAAAGTCGAGGATATTGCGGATGTCCGATCCACGGAACTTGTAGATGCTCTGGTCCGGGTCTCCCACCACGAAAAGGTTCGGATGGTCCTGGCAGAGCTGGCGGGCCAGGGCGTACTGCGCCAGGTTGGTGTCCTGGTACTCGTCCACCAGCAGGTATTTCCAGCGGGAGTCGCACCGCGCCCGCAACTCGGGGCTCTGGCGCAGGGCCATGGCCGGCAGGTAGAGCAGGTCGTCAAAATCGAGGGCGTTGGCCTGCTTCAGCCGTTTCTGGTAAGCCGGGTAGACCAGGGCCACCTGCTTGGACCAGTAATCCGAGGCCTGCGCCTCGTAGGCCGCGGGGGAAAGGAGCAGGTTCTTGGCCTTCGAGATCGCCGCGCTCACCCGGTCGGGATTGAACCGGGTGTCATCCAGTCCCGCATCCTCCAAGGCTGTTTTGGTCATGCGTAATCGGTCGGACTGGTCGTAGATCAGGAAGCCCCGGTCGATGCCGGCATGTTCCGAATACTGGCGGAGGAACTTCACCCCGAAACTGTGGAAGGTGCTTACCTGGAGGCGTGTACCGGGCAGCAGGGTTTCTACCCGTGCCCGCATCTCGCCTGCCGCCTTGTTGGTGAAGGTGATGGCGAGGATCTGGTGCTCCGGGATTCCCTGGGTCAGCAGCCATACCAGCCTTCGGGTGATGACCCGGGTTTTTCCCGACCCGGGACCGGCAAGCACCAACGCGGGCCCGTCCTTGTGGGTCACCGCCTCCCTTTGGGATTCAGTCAATCCCTCCAGCAGGGATTCCTGGCTGGGCGGATTCATGGAAAGGGTGGCCGTGCCTTCTTCGGGAGGAAACAGTGACATGCCGCGGGGATTCCTGCGCTAGCGATCTGTCCGCCGGGCCCAATTCAAAACGGGGTGCGGGACATCCTTGTCCAAGCATCGTACGCCCGCCGGAGTGAGGCACCAAGGGGCGGTTGCCGAACCCGGCTTGTCGCTACCGAAGCCGATTGCTTACCCTTGGCCCAAGTGTGGATTTGCCATTGTTTTACGGCAGATTCCGGGGCCGCGAAGGGAGTTTTAGATGTCCCAGACTGTTCAGTCTTCCCAATCTAACAAGCCCGGCACTTCTTACGATGATGTCCCGTACGTCTCGCGTGCCTTTATCCAGACCCACCCGCAGCGTCTGGCTTTCATTGCCCGACTGTTCGGCATGAACCCCACGCCGCCCAGCATTGCAAGGGTTCTGGAGTTGGGTTGCGCCTCGGGTGGCAACCTCATTCCCTTGGCGCTCCGTTACCCCGGGATGGAGATCCTGGGCCTGGACCTTTCCAAGGTGCAGGTGGAGCAGGGCATGGCCGAAATCAAGGCCCTGGGCCTGAAGAACATCGAACTCCGGCAGGCAGACCTGGGTGCCTACAAGACGGCCAAGGATGGCAAGTTTGATTATGTGCTTTGCCACGGGGTCTACAGTTGGGTTCCGGAATTTGTCCGTGATGCGATCCTCCGGATTTGCCGCGAGGCGCTCAGTGAGAACGGCGTCGCCTACATCAGCTACAACTGCTATCCCGGTTGGAAGATGCGCGAGATCATTCGCGACGCGATGAACTTCCATGCGGGTACCCGGCCGACCCCCGCCGAGCGTGTGCAGCAGTCCCGGGCGATCATCAACTTCATCACCGAAATCTCGGACAAGGACAGCGCCTTTGGCAAGATCCTTCAGGCGGAAGCCGATCTCCTCAAGGTGGTGTCCGATGACTACCTGCTGCACGAGCACCTCGAGGAACACAACGAACCCTGCTACTTCAAGGACTTTGTCGCCAAGGCGGGCGAGAACAAACTGGCCTACCTCGGCGAGGCCCAGTTGGAGGAGATGATCCCCCATCACCTGGGCCCCAAGGTGATGGACGCCCTGAACCGGGTCTCGGGTGGCAACATCCTCGCGATCGAGCAATATCTCGACTTTTTCCGCAACCGGCGATTCCGCCGTACCCTCCTGGTGCGCGAGGAACTCGCCGCCGGGCTCAAGCGTGACATCTCGGCGGAAGGCCTGTCCAAATTCCACGTGGCCGGCGCCTTCAAGATCGAGGGTGAATCCCCGATTCATACCACGGTCGAGCAGAAGTTCACCGACAGCGAGGGACGCAACCTGGCCAGCACCCAGCCCATGGCCAAGGCGATGATGCACTCCCTCAACGACGCCTGGCCGGAAACCCTCTCCGTACCCCAGTGGAAGGAGAAAGCCAAGGAACGCCTGAAGGACCACCCGGAGCACCTGCAGGGGGCCGACAAGCTGTTCGAGGAGGTCCTCGTGCGCGGTTTCGCCAACGGGCTTTTCCATGTGGTGGACGAGCCCGTCCAATGCGGCAAGGCCGATCTGGAAAAGCCGGTCGCCAGCCCGTTCGCGCGTTTGCGGTCGGAGAAGGGTAACCGCGAGGTTTCCAACTGCTGGCACCAGACTATCAACCTGAACGATCTGCAGTTGGCGCTGGTGCAATTGCTGGACGGCACCCGCGACCGCGAGGCGGTCAATCTGGCGATCATCGACAAATGTGTCGCCGGGGACCTGAAACTGGCCAACAACAATGTGCCCATCACGGACAAGCCCACCATTGAACATCTGGTGAGGCAACTCATCCCCCAGGCCGTCAAGGATCTCCGCCGGCTGGGATTGCTTGTTTGACAGATTGAAGCGCGGAAGCAGGGGGCCTGACCGGACATTCCAATGATCGCCCGTTTGGCCCTCATGCTGTTCCTGCAGAACGCAATCAATGGTGTGCTGGTCCCCATGTTTTCCGTCCGCCTGGAGGATATGGGGTTCACACCCTGGCAGGTGGCCATGTGCAGCGCCACCAACGGCATGATCGCGATGGCGGCACCATTGATGGGCCAGGTCGCAGACCGCTGGCTGGCCCCGAATCGATGCCTCGCCGCCTGCGGTGTCTGGTGCGCCCTGGCCATGGTGGGTATGGCCTTCGCCAAAACCTACCCGGCCATGTTTGCCGGGGCCCTGATCTTCTGGGTGGGATCGGTCCCCATGTCCCTGATGTGCTCCAGCATCGCCTTCAGCCTGCTGGAGAATCCGGAACGTGATTTCGGCAAGGTCAGGGTGTGGGGAACCATCGGCTGGATGACCCCGCCCTGGGTGCTTCTCGCCTGGAGCAAGATCGTTGGGTGGAACACCCACGCATCCATGACGCCTTACCTGTTCCTTGGTGCCGGGTTGGCATTGGTGCTCGGCGCGTTTGCGTTGACTTTGCCGGCCGTCAGGCCCAGGTCCACCGGGGTGGCTCGGGTTGCCCCGCTGGCGGCCCTGCAAACGATCCGGGGTACGACCTTTTACAGCTTTGCCCTGGCCATTTTCGGTTGGTGCCTGGTCCATCCCTTCAATGTCCAAGGCACGCCCATCCTCCTGAAGGGCTTGCTGATGGAGGCGGGTGGGGAAAAGGCCGCCGGTTGGCTGCCAGCCATCCTGACCCTGGGGCAGATCAACGAGATCGGTACCATGCTCCTCTTCCCGCTGGTGATCAGGACCATCGGCAAACGGGGAAGCATGATCCTCGGTCTGGGAGCCTGGATGGTCACCCTCCTGATGCTGTCCGCGGGAAAACCCCTGGGCTTGGTGATCGGATCCCTGCTGCTCAACGGGTTGGTGATCACCAATTTCCTGATGGCTGGTCAGGTCTACCTCAATGGCGAGGTGACCGGCGACCTGCGGGCCTCGGTTCAATCGTTGTTCTTCACCGTGCAGGGGTTCGGCCTGATGGCTGGCAACCTGGTGTTTGGGGCCTTGCGCGACGCGATTCCAGAAGGCGATTTCGGATCAGACCTTCCGGCAATCTTTTTCATCGGGGCGGTGATCACCGGGGTCATCTACTCCGTGTTTCTGGCTGGGTTCAGGCCCGGTGCCGGCAGGGAAGTGGCCCCGCAGCAGGGCTGAAAGTTTGGGCAGATTCGGAGGGCACGACCATGGCCAAGTCCGCCAAACCCGTTCTTGATGGCGCGGTGTATGTGGCTGTGCGGCTGCTGGTGGGGGTTATCCAGGCGATACCCTATCGGGCGGGGATAACGCTGGCGGACGGACTGGCATGGTTGGTCTACCATCTGGACCGCCGGCATCGGCAGGTCGCCCACGAGAATCTGGCGTTCGCCTTCCCCGACACACTGGGAAACCACGTGCCTGGTGGCGTGCGCCGGCGCGACGCGATGGTCCGCGCCACCCTGCGGCATTTTTGCCGTCTGGTCATCGAGATGATTTGGCTGCCCCGCCTGTTCCAAGTGGGGAGTTGGAAGCGACACATCGATCTGGGTGACAACCCGGCACCACTGGTCCGCCTCCTGTTGTCGGGCAGGCCGATGCTCCTGGCCACGGGGCATTTTGGCAACTGGGAGATGGCGGGCTACATGCTGGGCCTGCTGGGTTTCCAGACCTTTGCCATCGCCCGGGTTCTAGATAATCCGTACCTGGAAAATTTTCTCAAGCGATTCCGCCAGCGCACCGGCCAAACCATCCTGGCCAAGAAGGGGGATTTCGACCAGATCCAGGGGGTGCTTGGCGCGGGCGGGATTTTGGCGACCCTGGCCGATCAGGACGCGGGGCCCAAGGGGCAGTTTGTTCCTTTCTTCAACCGCCCGGCCTCCACGCACAAGGCCCTCGCCCTGATGGCCCTGGAGTACGACACCCCCGTGGTTGTGGTGGGTTTGGCCAAAGTGGGAGAACCGCTGCGGTACCGCCTCGAGGTGGAGGAAATCCTGGAGCCAGCCGATTTCAGGAACGAACCGGCATCGGTAGCGGCCCTAACCACTCGCTACACCGCCGCCCTGGAGCGCATGATCCGCCGTCACCCCGAACAGTACTTCTGGCTGCACCGTCGATGGAAGCATCAGCCGCCGATCCGGAAGCCCAAGAAAGTGGAGGCAACGGCAGCCGCCTGAGCCTTGTCCAAGTAACGAATGGCTCATGATCATGGGAGAGTGAAAATTCGACTCCTTTGTCCTTAATTCCCCGGCCTGATAAAGAAATTTTAAAAATTCCCAAAAATGGTTCCGTTTAGGCTTGTCAGTCGATCAAGGCCGATTGATAGTGGTAGAGGGCATATTCAAGGAACGACCTGCATGTTCCGCATCTTCCTCCAAAACCCGCGCACTGTCGCCACCCTCGCGGTGGTGCTGTTTGCATGGATGGGGGTTGGTAAGGATGTCCGCGCCGGTTGCGGCGACCATGGGTATGTGGTCCAGCGCGCCGGTGGTGAGGTGGTGGTGGTCACGCCATCCAATCCCCGCTGTCCCTGCAAAGGGCTCAGTTGCCAAAAGCAGGAAGTTCCCGCCGCTCCTTTTGTCCCCTCCGCCTCCACGGTCAGCTTCCAAGATGCCTGGAAACAACTCGCTGATGATGTGGAAGGTAGTGGCCTGATCGTGCCGGTCTGGCCAGGTCAGGTGCCTGCTGCATTGGTCGGTTTCCGCGGCGATATCTTTCAGCCTCCTCGAGCCTGATCCCATCCTTTGGACGCCAGTGGCGTCATACCATTCCCACAGGAATTCGGGCACGCACTCCCCCAAGAGCGCCTGCTCAACTTTCGCCGGGTGTGGTGTTCAACCGGTGGTTCCGTCTCCTTATTAAGCCGAGACCGGATCGACCCAGGGTGGATTGAAGGCAACACATAGGATTTGAGGAGTTTACCCATGTCCAGGAACATGGTGCGGGGATATTCCCGCCGTGGTTTCACGCTGATCGAGTTGCTGGTTGTCATTGCCATCATCGCTGTTTTGGTCGGGCTTCTGGTTCCGGCGGTCCAAAAAGTGCGTGAGTCGGCGAATCGGATGAAATGCGCGAACAACCTGAAACAGTTGGGGTTGGCGCTTCATAACTATGAGGGGACCAACGGTTCCTTCCCACCTGTTTGCACCATCAGTCAGTCGGCCCAGTCGACAAGTTACAGTGCCCAGGCGCTCATTTTGCCTTTCATTGAGCAGGACAATCTCAACAAATTGATTGACTTTTCAAAGCCTTTCACCACCCAGGTCGCCGTTTCAGGAGTCCGGGTTCCTGTTTTCCTGTGCCCGAGCGAAATCAAGGACCGACCGGACACCTCCGTCGCCGGGATCGTCCACTATCCAATCAATTATGCGGTCGGTTCAGGTACCTGGTTCCAGTTCGATCCTGTTTCGGGCAGTTCGGGGAACGGTGCTTTCGCCGTCAACAGGCGCATGAAAATAGCCGATTTTCCCGATGGTTTGAGCAACACGGTCGGGATTAGCGAAACCAAGGCTTACACGCCTGTGGTTCGCGACGGCGGAAAGCCCACTGGCCTGAATGTTGCCATGCCGAACACGCCTGCGGATGTTCTGGCCTTCGGGGGCAACCTGACCCCCGATTTGGGCCACACCCAATGGCTCAACGGCATCATCATTCACACGGGGTACACCCACACCTTCCCGCCGAACACGCCGACAGTCCAGGTGTCGGGCGGGTCTTCCTACGATGTGGACTTCACCAGCAGCCGCCTGGGTGTCACCACAACGCAGACAACATACACTTCCATCACAGCCCGGAGTTATCACTCGGGCGGGGTCAATTCCTGCCTCATGGATGGCAGTGTGCGTTTCACCTCCAACTCGGTTGGCCGTGATGTCTGGCGTGCCGCTGGCACGAGAGCTGGCGGCGAGGTTGCCGGGGACTTCTAGTCCGGGCTTCTCCCTTTGACCATCGGTAGTTCGGCCATAGGGTGCCGCCGGTGAGTCGTGTAGTCAAAAAATATTTTAAAGAAGCTAAAAGTTTATAAGGAGAAGTTGCATGTCCAGGAACATGGTGCGGGGATATTCCCGCCGTGGTTTCACGCTGATCGAGTTGCTGGTTGTGATCGCCATTATCGCCATTTTGGTCGGGCTTCTGGTTCCGGCGGTGCAGAAAGTTAGGGAAGCGGCCAACCGGATGAGCTGTTCGAACAACCTGAAGCAGATGGGCTTGGCCCTGCACAACTACCACAGCTCCAACGGGTGTCTGCCGGCCGGCAGACACCCGTTGGAGCTGTGGTAGTTGTGCAGGGCCAAGCCCA
>CAWUOE010000117.1:0-8910 GCA_963923355.1 uncultured Gemmataceae bacterium
CAACCAGGGAATGCGGCCACCCGCGGTGCTGACATAACCGCGGTCGGTCTCCCGGAGGTCATCGCTCGGCCGCATCTCCAGCGTGGGCGGTTCATCGGGCACCGGGGTCAGCTTCAGTTTCCGCTCGCCGGCGATGCCGTCGGAGTCCTCGAGGAGGACGCGGAAACCCGATTGGGCCAGCGTCATCCCGGTTTCCAGCGCCAGCTCCCGCTCACCCCGGGTGGTCAGGCGGGCGCCCCCGGAAGGGTTGTCCCTGCCGGCCCCGTAGTCCAGGCGGGCGTTGCCCCAGCGGCGGTCGCCCGGCAATTGGCCGCGCATGCGCAGCGCCGTGCCGGCGGGGAAAACCAGCTCCGTCTCCTCTGACCGGCTCCCCAGGCGGTCTCCCAAATCGACGAGATCGGTTTGGGCCGCCAGGTCGGACAGGGCCTTGTCCCGGGCCGATCCCTCCAGGGCCGGATCGACCATGGTCCTCAGGTAACCGGGACGGATCTCCTGCACCATCAGCGAGGCAAGGGAAGTGGGGGGAATCGCCAGGAGGACCCGCTTGGGCCCGTGATGATCCGCCGCCACCACACGCAGGTCCAGGTCGCCGGGAACCGCCTGGATCCGGTGGCTGAAGGACCGTGGGGATTTCCCATCCGCCTGCAAGGTGTGGGACACCGGCTTGGCGGACCCCACCAGACCCTCCACCGTTCCCTGGTTTTCGGCGATCTCCAGTGTCACCTTTTCCGGCATGGCCAGCACGCGCACCCGCCGACCCAGGCGGTGGGCCGACGCCCGCTCCTCGAGGCTTTCCGCCACTTGCTTGATGCGCCTGGCCGTTTCGGCGTCGACCGGCTCGGAAGTCCCCCCGGCCGGGGACCGGCTCTCACCAACCAGAACCATATCCGCCAGGGCCACCAGGTCGTCCAACAGCAACGGCGCATCCCCTTGCGGGTCGGCCCAGGGCAAGCGGGCAGGCAGCTCGATGGCCCCGGAAGCACCGGTTCCATCCGTGACCCTGAGGGCGTCCGGCCAGGTGATCGGGCGCCACCCGTTTTCCCGGGTTCCCCCCAGGCGCAGCATGGCGCCCCTGGCCATTTCCGCCCCGATTCCCGAACGGGTCAGCCATTCCTCGATTCTATGGAGGTCCTGGACGACAAACGGTTGGGCGGTCACAAAACGATAGCTGCGAATCCGCACCGTGTGCTGGGCGGCCTTGCCGACCCTCCTGGTTCCCTCCAGTGGAAAACCGGTGATACGCGCGAAAGCGGAGCGGGGCCACGCCACATCGGCCCCCGAAACGGTCCGTTCCCACCAGAATCCCAGGGTGTCACCGGTTTCGCCCGACAGGGAAAGGGCAGTGGATTGCGTGGCCCGACCCCATTTCCTTTCCGCCGCCGTCCAGGCGACCATGGCTGGGTACAAGGCCGCAAGGGCCAGACCCGCCCAGACCAACCGGGCCCGAAGGCGGCCCCAGGTGAGCAGCGAGGACGGGTCCAATTTGGCGGCCGCCTCGTCGGCCTGCCTGCCCGCCGCCCGCACCAGGTCCTCGGAATATCCCGAGGACCTCACCTTGGCCGGGTCCGCCAGTTCCAGGGTGGTGATGAGCGTTTCGCCAAACAGGCCGGGGCGCTGTTTTTCCAGCACCAGGGCCAGGTCGGCATCCGGTTTGCGCCGCAGCGCCAGGAGCAGCCTGGGCAGGATGAGCCAGGCCGCCAACGCCAAAACGAGCCACTTCTGCCAGGTGCGCACAAACGGCGGGACGTCCAGCGCCAGGTCGATTCCGAAAAAGCGGAACAGGCCATGATCGAAGATCGCGCTGAGGGCCACCCAGGCCACCAGCAGCACCAGCGCGATCGCCAGGCATTCCAGAAGCAGGTATCGCCTGAGCTGCCCGCGGATTCCCTCCAGCAGGCCCCGGATGCCGCCATGCGCCTGCCCCGGTGGCGTCGGTTGTGCCATGTTCCTCATGCTCCCATCAGGCCAACCGGAACGCCTTGCGCAACGACCACTCCAGGCCCAAAAGCGCCGCGATCGCCACCAGCAGGTACGGGATGGTCAGGGGCTGGCTGGAAAACCAGGTCCCCCTCGACAGCGTCCAACCACGATCCCAGATGTCTGTCAAACGGGTCTTGCCGGGCAGCGTCTTCTCCTCCTCCTGCCGCGCCGAGGCGAAGCAGAGGGGCACCTTGTCGGCCTGGGCCAGCTCGAAGACCAGCCTGGGTTCCGAATCCGGGCCGGCGGGAGCGGGCTGACCCGCGGCCGGCGGGGTTGCCGTTGCCCGGACCACCGAAGCCGCGACGGTTTGCCGGTCCGGGTCGGGAATCCGGCCCTGCAGGGCCGATACCGGGCTGGCCAGCCGTCGCCAGGCGGCCCGGTCGGGGGAGACATCGCGCTGCTCGGGGTCCGGCGGGGTTTCGACCACCAGGTAGACACCCATGGACTTGTCACGTGTGGAGGGCACCTCGACGATGGCCTCGTAGGCTCCCGGCTGGGTGATTTTCAGGACGCAACGGAACAGCCCCTTCCGGCCCGGGATCGGCTCCAGATTGGTGACACCCGGGAAGGCGCCGGCGGCAACCCCCGCGGGAGGGGTCAGAACCAGCCGGGGGCCCTCCCGCGCATTGGCGGGGGCGACGAGCGGTTGGCCGGAGCGGTCCTCGATCTTGACCTCCAGCTCGACGGGCCGGTCGGACCTGTATGGATTGCGCGGGTAGGGGATCACGCGGGTCTTGCCGCCGCTGGCGGCCCAGCGCGTCAGCTTGGTCCAGAATCGCTCATGAAACGCCTCCCGTTTCATGCGCAGCCTCCAGGTCTCATCCGATCCCAGCCAGACGACCCGCCGACCGCTGGCCGGGGCGGTCACCACCAGCCAGGGATGGCGCTCCCCGGTGCGCAAGGCCGCGCGGGGGTCTCCGAAACGGGCCACCACCATCGCCCCCTTCTTCTCCTCGCTGATGGGGTAGTAGTTGAAAAATCCATTGGGGTCGCTCGCCGCGAAGAAGTCGGCCCAGTCCTCCTCGACCGAACGTTCCGGCTGGTCGGTCAGGCGCAGGAAATCGAGTTCGGGGCTGGCGGCGTCGAAGGCCAGCGGCCATGGCTTGTCCGGAGGCCTTTCCCCTGCATCCAAACGGCTGTCGCGCGGACGGACCGGCAACAGGTCCAACAGGGGCGCGTACCGGTCCTGCTCCGCGCCGGGTCTGGCCAACTGCAGCATGTTCACCGGGCCGGCCACCGTGATCATCCCGCCACCGTTGTCGACCCAGGTCCGCAGGTTCCGGCACTGGACCGGGTCGATCTGGCTCCAGTCCGGGTCAAACAGGATCACCAGATCAAACGAGGCCAGGTCAGTGGGGTCGTCCTTGTCCTCACCGGAACCCGGGGTGAAACGGGGCGGAAAAGCTTCCAGCATCCGGTCGGCAGGCACATCCTGCACAATGTTGGGCCGCTTGGAGGTGGCACCCGGCGGCAGTTGGAGCAGGATGGAGACGCGGGCCCGCTTCTTTTCCATCTCACGGACCAGCAGGGTTCGCACGAACTGGTACTCGCGTCCCGCCGCGCCCGCCACCATGAGCACCCTCAGGGGACGACGGGAAACCGCCAACCGGGCAGGCCCGCGGCTGATGGCTGCGTCCCCGGCCTCGTTGGCGGGGCGCTTCAGCCGGCCGCTGATCCGCAGTTCCGAGTCGCCGGTCTCGGCTATCTCCCAACGCTTGTTCCCAAGTTCCTTGTCACGGCCCACAAGCGCGGCCAGCGCGTTGGCGTCCAACACAAAGCTCGCTTCCAGGCGGGGAGGGGAACTGGCATCGAATCGGGGCATATCACCGGCCAACGGCAGGGTGATCCGCTTGCCCAGCGCGATGCGCTTGCGGTTTTCCGAGTCGGTTTCCTGGCGGGGAACGCCTTTCTCTACGGGAGGGAGGGGTTCCACGATCTCGATCTCCAACTCCTCCTCCCTGCCGTCGGGCAGGCGGCGGACCCTCGACAGGGCCAGCTCGGCCTCACCCGCCACCAGGGCCTCTCCCGCGCGTCCCTCGCCGATCGCCTCGAAGGCGACGCGGAAGCGGTCATCCGGTTCCACGGTGGAGGGGACCCGGAGGTCGACGATGTCGGTGCGGGTCCGCTTCGCCGTGGATTCCCTCCCGATGCCCACCACCACCACCGGCAGGGCTCGGCTTGCCGCCACCTCACGCAAACGGTCCAGTGAGGCGGGCTCCCCCTCGGTGGATCGCCCGTCCGTGATGATCACCAACCCCTGCACCAGGGGGTCCTTGTCGCTTTCCAACAACCGCAGGGCGGAATCCGCCACATTGGTCCCGTTGAACTCGCCCCCGGTCAACTTGGCTCCGGATTTCGTCGCCAAGTCCTCCAGCCAACCGGCTTCCGCGGAGGCCAACCCTCGGGCCGCCGCGATCTCCGAAGTTTTGGTGCCGGGCCGCAGCCACAGGTCCAGCAGCGGTCCCCGGGATCGGACCGGCCCGGTCGTCACACGGACGGGCTTGCGCGCCGGTTCTGCCTCTGCGCCCGCGTCCAGCAGCCGGGTTTCCTCGCTCCGCACCCATTCCTGCATCGATTTCTTGTAGGCACGCTCGTCGGCCTCCACCTCGCTCCGGGTGCGGGTGCCTTCCCCTTCCAGGACCAGGCCCTCCTCATCCAGGAACCGGCCGAAACGGAAGAGGTGGACGGGGTTTTTCACCAGGAGCGGCTGCAGGAATCGGGTCGGATCCTTCAGCAGTGCGGCAACCAGGTCCTGGCGGCGGACCGGCTGTTTGGGCGCGCTCCCGGCGGCGGGGCGAACCGGGTCGTCGGAAACCCCGGTCATGCTCCCCGAGGCGTCCACCAGCACCAGGACCCGCCCGGTCTTTTCCTCCACCTCCCTGCGCACGATCGTTTCCTGCCAGGCCGGAAGCAGGAAGGCCGCCAGCAGCAGGCCATAAACGCCCAGCCTGGGTAGGGCCAGCAGCGAGGCCTTCCCCCGGCCGATGAATTGCGCTTCCCGCGACCAGACCCGGAAAAACCACCAGAGGGCGACACCGAACAAGAGGCCGGCAACCACCCACCAGGCCCAGGCGGGCCACGGCTCCATGCCGGGCACCTGGAGCGGGATTTCCTCGGGCCTGCGCAGGACCAACCTTTCCTCGAGGCTGATGGCCCCCTGGGAGGGTTCCATGTCAGGACACCCCTTTCAAGGAAGGTTGCCCCTGGGCCTGGTGCAGGTGGCTGCAACGCCAGGCCAGGAATTGCTCAAAGGCCAGAAGGGCCAACAACGCCAGGATCAGCCACGGGGTCTCCGAGGCGTCCAGTGCCCGCCGCGGGACACCGTCACCGGTTTCACCTGACTCCACGCGGCCCACCGGCACCATGCGGAACCAATCGCGCCCCGTGCTGGATTTTTCACCGCCCGGCTCACGCGGATCCACCTCGGAGATATCCGCACGCTCCAAATCACTTTCACGGACCCCCACATTGAAGGCGGTGCCGCCCCTGAGCACGAGGCTCGACGCCGGGTCGGGACGGAAGGCGAATGTCAAAAGGCCGGGATGCTCCTGGGGATCGAACTGGAGTGCCCAGGCAACCGAGCCGTTGGCGCCGGGGGTGGAAACCAGCCGCGCCGGAACCTTGGCGACGGCCGGGGCGGCCTGTCCTGATTGCGCAGGGGGGCCGGACCGTTGGGGGTAGTACAACGACTCCGACACCACCGGGTTGGCAAAGGCGCCCAGCTCGCTCGCTTGGACCGGTCCGAACACCTTGTCACGGGCGTCGGATTGCTGGCGCAGCAGGTAAAACAGGCTGTCCTGCACCAGGATGGGGAAGGTGGCCGAGAGGAAACCGTTGGCCCATTCATTCCAGACCCCCGGGGTGTCACCCGTCAACCCGCCCCGCGAGGACGCGGGCCCGGCCGAGGACAGGAACGCCAGCACCTTGCCTTTGCCCACCTCCCTCGCGACCAGCAGGGGGTCACCCTGTTGGATCTTGCGGATCAGTCCGCGCAGCCGTGTCTGGACATCCCTCAGTTCCGGCCTGTCCCATAACGATCCCGCCACCGGGTTGGCTTGCCCCTGGGGCTGCGTTTTCAGCAGTTCTTCCAGGGCCGTGACGATCTCAAACTGCCCCTGGGTGGCGATCCGTGAACGCACCTTGCCGATATCAGCCTCCAACGCGGGGAGGACCGGTGCCAATGCCGGAGACGTGAAAGGCGACTTATCCAGCGACAGCACCTCCAGGATTTCCCGTTTCATGGCCTCCCGCTGGCCCGCGACCTGCCAACCCCTGGAAGGCAGTGCCAACAGGGTTTCCACCTGGTCCCCCCACCGGCTCGCCTCGATGGCGGGCCAATGCCTCTCCATGCGGAGGTGCCGGAAGACGGGACGGAACGGAAGCAAACCCGCCACCACGGGGCTGGCCGGGTCAGGGAAAACCACCTTGGGCGATTCATCCCGTTTCAGTTCCTCCCGTTCTTTCTCAGTCAGGGCGGGGGAGGGCTGCCCGGCCAGCAGCAGGGGGAACAGCCCACCCTGCTCGAAGGCGCGATTGCAGGAGACCGGATCGGTCCGGTCCCCGGCAAACCAGGCCACCCCTCCGCCAGCCTGCGCATAATCAGACAATTTGGCCATCGCCCCCGGCTGCAATTCACCGACATTCAGCAGCACCACCAGCGCAAAGGAACCCAGGTCCTGCTTTTCCAGGTCGGCGGTTTCCACGAACAGGGGATCGAACAGTTGGGGGTTCAGGGCCGCCCCGAAATACAGCGAGTCGCTGGAGGTCACCGCCCCGGGTTGGATGGTCCCGTCGACAACCAGCAGGGGCACCCGGGGGCGCACCTCCAGAACCATGTCCCGGACGTTGTCGGCGGCCAGGCCCTCGCCGGAGTCGTCCTCCAGGATCACCCGGACTGCCATGGTGGATGCAGCGCCCCGACGGACCAGCCCCTCCCTCTGGGGGTCCCTGGCACCGGTCTGGGCCGTGCCAGGCTCGGCCCCGGATGGCTCGACCCGCCCGGCTTCCCCCGGGCTGGGGATGATCCGGAAGCGCACCTCCACCGACTGGCCGGGCGGGAGTGTTTCCACCTGGCGCGAGGCCGAGGTGTCCCGCTTGCCATTCAGTTCCACCGCCAGGAAGGCAGACCGGGCCTGGCGGCCGTGGTTGGCGACGCGGGCCCAGCACTCGATCGGCTGGCCGTCCAGCGCGAGCCTGGACTCCGACCCCAAAGCCACCACGGCCAGGTTGCCGTGGGCGGCGGGACGCGAATCCTCGCCCCGGACGGGAAGGGCGCAGTCGTGGACGGTCCACGCGATTCCCTCGGCGGGGTCCATCCACCCGCGGATCGGTCCGTCCGCCCAATCGGATTTCCTCACATCGCTGAACAGGTGCAGGTGTTTCCTGGTCCTCTGCTCGGGGTACTGGGCCGCCAGTTCCGTTTTGCCCTTCTCAACGGCCTCGGCGGGACTCACCTGGTAGGGGCGCATGCGCAACCCTTCCAGCAACCCGGTGAGGGTCGCCAGGGAGTCCTCGGCAATCTGTTCGTCGAAGAGAACCTTGGCAGGCTCGCTTGCCCCGCGCAATCGCAGCCGGACCGGGGTCCTGGAGGACAGGGCCCCCTCGGCCAGGTTTCGAATCCCGTCCTTGGCCAGAGCGAAACAATCCGCGCCGGCCCCGCCATCCCTCGAGGTGTCCGACATGCTGACGCTGTCGTCCAGCACCACCTCGTGGAGCACCCAATCCTCCGGTGGCGCGGGCGGGGTGCCGCTGATCAGCCACCGGGACAGCAGCAAACCGGCCAGCAGGACCAGCAGCACCCGGGAGGCGAGCAGCAGCATCTGCTCCAGGATCATCTTCCGCTTCATCCGCTTCTGGGCGGCGAGCAGGAATTCCATGGCAGCCCACCGGACGCGCCGATAGCGCATCCGGTTGATCAGGTGGATGATCACCGGAATGGACGCGAGCAGGCCCGCGGCGGCCAGCGCCCAGGGATTCAGGAACAAACCCAGCAATCCACCCAAGAAAACTCTCCGGGGTTAGCCCTGTGAAATCGGTCCGGCGCGACGCACCGCCTCGCGCTCGTGCAGGAAACGCGTCAGGACGGCATCCAGTGGTTCATCCGTGCGCAGGAACTGGTAATCCGCCCCCAGGCGGGTCGCCCCGCGGCGGACCTCCTGCAGGAACCCCTCGAGTTCCCGCAGGTACCCCTCCCGGAGCGCCGCCGGATCGCACAGCAGGTCGGGAAGCGATTCCATCCCCTCGAAACGCGTGGGGCCCAGGAACGGAAAATCGACCTCGTCCTTGTCCATCAGGTGGAACACCACCACCTCGTGCTTCCGCTGCCGCAACATCTGCAGGCCCTTGATCAGGGCCTCCCGGTCCACTAGCAGGTCGGAAAAGATCGCCACCAGGCCGCGGGTCGGCAGGTTCTGAGCCACCTGCTTCAGGATCGCGAGGATATCGGTCTTCTCACGCGGCTTGTCGTTGGCCAGTCCGGCCACGATCGCGTCGAGGTGCCTGGTCTGGCTGCGGGGCGGCAGGATGTTGCGGATGGACGAGTCGAAGGTGACCAGTCCCACGGCGTCCTGCTGGCGCAGCAGGAGCCAAGCCGCGCTGGCCGCGGCGGTCGCCGCGTACTCGCGCTTGCTCATCGGGCCCGTGCCGTAGCCCATCGATTCGGAGACATCAACCACCAGCGTGCAGCGGAGGTTGGTCTCGGCCTCGAACTGCTTGATGTAAAACCGGTCGGTTTTCGACCAGACCTTCCAGTCCAGGTGCCGGATGTCATCCCCGGTGGTGTATTCCCGGTGCTGGACGAACTCAACCGAATGCCCGAAGAAGGGGGATGGGTGCATTCCAGCCAGGAACCCCTCCACCGCCTGGTGGGCGCGCAACTCCAGCCGGCCGATGCCTGCAAGCACCGCCGGATCGAGGAACCGCCTCGGATTC
>CAWUOE010000118.1:0-8902 GCA_963923355.1 uncultured Gemmataceae bacterium
CCGACACCCTACTTGGACTACTTTTCCCTTCCTGGCAATGAGCGCTATTACACCTTTTCCAAGGGGCCTGTCCAGTTTTTTGTCCTGGATAGCGGGGATGGGTCGGGCGGTGGCAATGACGGTTTTGAACCAGATGGCTGTTCAGCCGACTCGATCCAGGGAAATTGGTTGAAGCAGGGGCTGGCAGCCTCGGACAAGGTTTGGCAAGTGGTCCTTTTGCATCATCCCCCCTTTTCCTCCGGGGACCATGGCAGCACCCCGATCATGCAATGGCCTTTTCGGGAATGGGGTGTGGATTTGGTGATGTCGGGACACGATCACCACTATGAGCGGATTGACAAGGAGGGCCTTACCTTCCTGGTCAATGGATTGGGCGGCGCGAGCCTGACCACCCCCGTTTCCCCGGTCGATGGCAGTCAGGTTCGCCTTTCCGGACAGTATGGTGCCCTGCGTTGCTCCGCCACGGAGCAGATGCTGAAGATGGAAATGGTCTCAGTTTCCGGGAAAATACTGGACACCTTCCAAATCCCCTCCAGCGCCTCCATTGCTGGTTCCATTGCAGGCACCACCTATCTGGACCTGGATGGCGATGGGCAGCATGATTCGGGCGAGCCGGGGGTGTCCGGGACGAGGTTTTTCCTCGACAGGGACAAGGACGGATCACTGGATGGCAACGAACCGGTGGAAGTCTCCGACGGCCAGGGATTGTTCAGTTTCACAGGACTGGGGCCTGGCGATTACAGGATTTGCCTGTCGCCCATGCCCGGGCAGACACCCACGGGCAAGCCTTCTGTCGATGTCCAGTTGGCATCCGGCCAAGACAAGGCGGGAATCGACTTTGGCCAAAGACCCGCGCCGGGTTGGCTTTCATTTCCAGTGCTGCCGGTACTATTCCAGCCCGGATCCAAGGATGCCGCCACCGCTTATGTGGAAAATCTGTATCGGGCCCTGTTGGGCCGGGAGGGCGACAAGGCTGGCATCCAGATTTGGGCCGGCCGCATCCGCTCGGGCATCGCGCCTTCCACGGTTGTCGCCAGTTTCCTCAACTCGGATGAATGGTTTGGCAGGGTGGTGGATGCCAACTACCAATCCTGGCTGGGCCGACGGGCAGACAGTTCAGGTCGAGCCTATTGGATCGGCAGGATGAGGGCGGGCCTTTCCCCTGAATCGGTTGCCAGCACCTTCGTTGCCTCTGGCGAGGCGTTATCCCGATTTGGCGGGTACACCGGACTGGTGGGCGCCCTCTACGAAGGATTGCTGGGGAGGAGCCCTTCCGCAGGGGAGCGGTCCTACTGGGTGGGCGCGCTTTCCAATCCAGGGTTGTCAAGGTACGAGGTTGCCACGCAATTTATCCGATCTGGGGAGGGGTCCAGGCACTTGGTGAGGAGTGTCTACACCCAGTTCCTGCAAAGAACGCCGGACAAACCCGGACTGGACAACTGGTCCGCCGCTTATTCTCGTGGCATTTCGGATGCTGTGGCCATGATCAGGGCCTTTGCCTCTTCACCTGAATTTTACAGCAGGTCTGCCTCCTGAAAAATTAGTCGCCTCAGTTGCCAGGAGAAAACGGAAAGGAACGAATAATCCAAACAGTTTCCATGGCGTCCCTGTGCCCTAGAAAATAAGGCAACTCTTGTCCCCCTCCAATCTGGATTTTTTTGAAAAAGATATCTGTTTTAAATCATTAAAGACTGTTTTTGAAAAACCAGTCTCTTTTGCCCTAAAGTGATTAGTGGCTATCTTCGGGGATCAGGTCGTTACTCTGAAAAATCGGTTGAACCAACAGGAGGTGATTCATGCACCGCAGGCAGATGATGAGTGCCCTGGGTGGTATGGGGGCTGTGGCTTCGGTCCAGGGTTCTGACACGAAGCCCGGGCACGGTGCAGGTGGCGGTGGTGGCGCCTTGGGGCCCCTTGCCGGTCCGCACGCGCATTTTTGCGGAATCCACATGGCCAAAAATAACCCGAAGCTGCAGTTTTTGACGCAGCATTACTGCGCCGCACACAAATCCCACGGCAAGGACGATATTTTCCAGTGCGTCTTGTTTGATTCCATGGAACCGGGCGCCCGGTTGATTGGTGTGGAATACCTGATTTCCGATGCCGCCTACCGGGCACTTCCTGCCGGAGAAAAGAAATTATGGCACGCCCACACCTACGAGGTGTTGGGCGGCGGCCTAACCGCCCCGGGGATGTCCCCCGATGAGGAAATGAATTTCATGAAAACCGTGATCAACATGTGGGGCAAGGCTTGGCATACCTGGCCTGACCTTGCGACCCCGGTGCCGATTGGCGAGCCCCTGCTGATCTGGTCGCTCATGGGAGATGGTCAGGCAGATCCCGTGCTGGTTGCCGAGAGGGACCGCAAATTCGGTGTTTCCGAAAAGAACATCCGGGCCAAACGGGCCAAGGCTTTCGGGTTGGAGGCTCCCAAGGTTTCCACACCCCGAGGGATGGACACCCTGGGACGTCAGTGGACTGATGAGGGAGAGGATAAGCCCACTCCCATTAAATGATCCAAGCCCGCTGACCTTGGATTCGTTTTTCGTCCATGGTTTGAAAGCAAAATGGCTTGATTGGCAGAACCTATTTCTTGGGTTTTGCCAATCAGGCTATTATTTTCCAACGGACCAATCGGCAGGCGGAGTCTGAATGCCCTAAGCGGCTACCTGGTATCAGCCACCCTCACGCATGTCGGTGACGAACATGTGGCCTGGGGCATGTGTGGCTATCCAGGGGAGTTTGGCGTGGGTGGCGGCGGCCTGGGGGGTGACGCCGCAGGCCCAGAAGACGGGGACCTCGCCCGGGCGGATATCCACGGGGTCGCCCTCGTCGGGGCGGTGGATGTCGTGGATGCCGAGGGCGGCGGGATCACCCCAGTGGACGGGGGCGCCGTGGCTTTGGGGGAAGCGGTTGCAGACGAGGGCGGCCTGGATGGCTTGCGCTGGGGTCATGGGGCGCATGGAGACGACGAGCGGCCCGGTGAAGGGGCCGGCGGGCTGGCAGGGGACGGTGGTGCGGTACATGGGGACATTGCGGCCCTGCTCGATGTGGCGCACCGGCAGGCCGGCTGCCAGCAGCGCGGCTTCGAACGAGAAACTGCAGCCCAGCAAGAAGGCGACGGCGTCGTCTGGCCAATGGTCCAGCAGCGAGGTGGTTTCCTCCGCCACCCGGCCGTCGCGCCAAATGCGGTAGCGGGGCAGATCGGTGCGCAAGTCGGCGCCGGGGGCAGTGAGGCGGGGTTCGGGGTCGCCCGGATCGGTCACTTCCAGCACTGGGCAGGGCCTGGGGTTGCGCTGGCAGAAAAGCAGAAAGTGGAAGGCATGCTCGCGGGGGACAACCACCAGGTTGGCTTGGCCATAGCCCGGGGCCAGGCCCGGTGTAGGGCCGGTGTGGGCGCCGGCACGGCAGGCCAGGCGCAGGGTTTTGGCGGGGTTTTCCGGGTTGGAAGCCATGGAAAGCTCGCTGGCGCGGTTGTGACCAAGGCCCGGTCGGGCCTCTGATGTGAAAGTACCATGAGAACAACTCGTTCGCTCGACAGAGCCCCCGAGGTCAACTAGCATGAAGGTGGACGGACGCGTCCGTCCATCCCGCCCGAATGCTTTTTCCACGGGTCAATAACGTGAACACACTTTACCGCCCCGGCACCGGGCAAGGCCCGGGATCCAGGGGGCGCGATGGTAGCCGGAACAACCCCGATCGCCAGGAGGCGATTTTGGACGAGGCGATCCGCCTGTTCGCGGAACGGGGTTACGCCGAGGCGGACCTGCAGGTGCTGGCCGACCGGCTGGATATCGGCAAAGGGACCCTGTACCGGCATTTCGGCAGCAAGGAAAAACTCTTTCTGGCGTCGGCTGATCGGGTCATGCGCCGGATCCACGAGCACATCACCGCGGTGACCGCGCCGGTGGCTGACCCCCTCGAACGGATCGAGACCGGCATCCACGCCTATTTCAAGTACTTCGCCGAGCATCCCGAGAGCGTGGAGATGCTGATCCAGGAACGGGCGTTGTTCCGTGACCGGAAACGCCCCACCTATTTCGTGCACCGTGAGGCCAACCTCGACCGGTGGCGGTCGCTCTACCGCGAGATGATCGGTGCGGGTCGGGTGCGCGATATCCCGGTGGAACAGATCCTCGACACCATGGGTGACCTGCTGTACGGAGCGATGTTCGTTGGCTATCTGGTGGGGCGGAGGGAAGAACCTGCGGCTGTGGCCGCGCGAATCATCAACATCGTCTTCGGCGGCATCCTGACCGACGCGGAAAAGGCGACCCGTCAGGGCGCCGGCAAGGCGCGGCGCGCCTTGGGGAGGAAAAAGGCATGAGCAGGGCAGGGGCCAAGCTGGCGGGGATGCTGGCGCTGGCGGTTTGCATCGCCTGGTTGGCGGGGTGCGCGCGTGAGGTGCCGGCACCGCCGCCACAGAAGGCGCCTGAGGTGCTGGTGAGCGAGGCTTTCACCCGCGACACGGTGGAGTACGAGTATTTCACCGGGCGCACCGAGGCCTCGCAGCGGGTGGATGTGCGGTCGCGGGTGACCGGCTACCTGATGGAGAGCAAATTCCGTGACGGTGATCCCGTGGCCAAGGATGCGGTGCTGTTCGTCATCGACCAGCGACCCTACCAGGCGGAACTGGCGAAGGCGGAGGCGGGGCTGAAGCAGGCACAGTCGGCCAGTGACCGGGCGGCGACGGAATATGCCCGCGCCCAGGGGCTGTTCTCGCGCAACGCCATCGGCCGGGAGGAGTTCGACCGCTACCAGTTCACAAGGGATGAGGCGGCCGCGGCGCTGAAGGTGTCGGAATCGAATGTGCAACTGGCCCGGCTCAACCTGCAGTTCACCGAGGTGCGGGCGCCGTTCGCCGGGAGCATCAGCCGCCGCATGGTGGACCCGGGCAACCTGGTGAAGGCGGACGAGACGATTTTGACCACGCTGGTGGCGACGGAACCGATGTACGCCTATTTCGACGTGGACGAGCGGACCTTGCTGCGCAAGCTGCTGGCGGCGGCAGACAGCAAGAACGGCTCAGTGCGGCTGTCGATCGGGCTGGCGGACGAGGAGGGATATCCCCACCCGGCGCAGGTGAACTTTGTGGACAACAAGCTCGACCCGGCGACCGGTTCGATGTGGATGCGGGCGGAGTTCATTCGTCCCAGCCGGCCGGTACGGCCGGGCATGTTTGTGCGTGTCCGTTTTCCGCTGGGACAACCCAAGGAGGGTGTGCTGGTGGCGGAGCAGGCACTCGGCTCGGACCAGGGGCAGCGCTACCTGCTGGTGATCGGCAAGGACAACAAGGCTGAATACCGCAAGGTGACCGTGGGCGCTGGCGAGCCGGATGGAACCCGCGTGGTGGCGGAGGGGCTGAAGGCCGGCGAGCGGGTGGTGGTGAGCGGCCTGCTGCGGGTGCGCGCCGGCACCGAGGTGGTGCCCAAGTTGGTGGCGATGCCGGTGCGGGACCAGACGGGGGCCAAGCCGGATGGCAAGGCGGGGGCACCGGGAAAAGCCGAGCCCCAGGGGAAAGGCCCGCCGAAAGAAGCCGCCGCGAGGCCGAAGGGTGCCTGATCTAGGCATGAACCGACAGGCATGGGTTAAAGAAGCGAGGCGAGTCAGCCAGTGAGTTCGGGATTCTTTGTCGACCGGCCGATCTTCGCGTCGGTGCTGTCAATCATCGTGGTCCTGGTGGGGGGCGTGAGCATCTCCACGCTGCCGATCGCGCAATTCCCGCGCGTGGCGCCGCCGGTGGTGTCGGTGAACGCCAGCTATCCGGGTGCCAGCGCCCGGGATGTGGCCGAATCGGTGGCGGCCCCCATCGAGCAGAGCGTCAACGGCGTGGAGGGCATGGCCTACATGTCTTCCTCGTGCACCAATGACGGTGCCTACAGCCTGTCGATCACCTTCAAGCCGCAGGTGGATGTGCGGATGGCGCTGGTGCAGGTGCAGAACCGTGTGGCGCTGGCGCTGCCGGACCTGCCCGATGTGCTGAAGCGCACGGGAGTGCAGGTGCGCCGCCGCTCGCCCGACCCGGTCGTAGCCTTCGCGATCACTTCTCCCAAGGGCCGATACGACCAGCTTTACCTGTCGAACTACGCGACGCGGTTCATCCGCGAGGAGCTGGGCCGGGTGCCCGGCGTGGCAGACATCAACATGCTGGGGCAACGCGATTTCAGCCTGCGGATCTGGGTGAATCCCAACCGGCTGGGCGCGCGCGGCCTGACACCCAGCGAGCTGTTGGTGGCGCTGCGCAAGCAGAACAGCGAGGCGGCGGTGGGCCATGTGGGCGTGTCGGCCCCCGATGCCGAGGGCGCCTTCGAAATGACGGTGGACACCGTGGGCCGGCTGACCGACCCGGCCGATTTCGAGCGTATGGTGATCAAGTCGATGCCAGACGGTCGCGTGGTGCGTCTCCGCGATGTGGCCCGCGTGGAATTGGGGGCCCGGCGCGAGGAGGTGGACTGCCGGTTCGACCGGTACGGGTCGGTGATCCTGATCGTGTTCCAATCGCCCGAGGCGAACGCCCTGCGCACGCGGGACCAACTGTTCGCGGTGATGGAGGAGCTGGCCAGTCGTTTCCCGGAGGACATGGCCTACGATGTGAGCTTTGACACCACGCCCTATACGCGGGAATCCATCAAGGAGGTGGCGAAGACGCTACTGGAGGCGGTGGGCCTGGTGTCCTTGGTGATCCTGGTGTTCCTGGGGAACTGGCGGGCTGCGCTGGTGCCGTTGGCAAGCGTGCCGGTGGCGGTGCTTGGGACCTTCGGCGCGATGGCGGCCTTCGGGTACTCCATCAACAACCTGACGCTGTTTGGCCTGGTGCTGGCGATCGGCATCGTGGTGGATGACGCGATCGTGGTGGTGGAGGCGGTGGAGCACGAGCTGGGCAAGGGACTGGCTCCCCGCGAGGCGACTCTGGCGGCAATGAAGCTGGTGAGCGGGCCCGTGATCGCGGTGGGCCTGGTGTTGACGGCGGTGTTCGTGCCATGCCTGTTCATCAGCGGTATCACGGGGGTGTTTTTCAAGCAGTTCGCGCTGACCATCGCGGTGAGCACGCTGTTGAGCGCGTTCAACTCGCTCACCCTGAGCCCGGCGCTGACGGCGCTCCTGCTCAAGCCGCACGATGGCCGGACGCGTGAGCCCCTGCCGCGGCTGGCGTGGCCGCTTGCCCTGGCTTGTGGTGGATGGCTGTTGGCGGCCACCTGGCAGCCCGCCTGGTGGCCCGCAGGATGGGATGCCTGGTGGCGACCGGTTTGCATTGTGGGCGGCGTGGTGGGCGGTTGGGTGCTGGCCTGGGTGTTCAACCAGGTGGTGCGCGTCTTTTTGTGGTTGTTTGAACGGACATTCTCGGCCCTCACCTGGCTGTACACCCGCTTTGCCGGGCTGATGCTCCGAGTGGCTGTGCCGGGGCTGGTGGCCTACGGCGGCCTGATGTGGCTGACCTGGTGGTTGCACGATGGAACACCCAAGGGCTTCATCCCCAGCCAGGACATGGGCTACCTGTTTGTGAGCCTGCAACTGCCGGATGCCGCGTCGCTGGAACGCACCAACGCCACGCTGCGCATCATGGAGGATGTGGCGATGAACACGCCGGGGGTGATCCACACCACGGCGATTTCTGGGCAGTCGTTCGCGCTGAACGCGGCGGGTTCAAACTTCGGCACCATGTTCGTGCGCCTAGCGCCCTACGAACAGCGTACCGACCCGGAACTGCACGCCGAGAAGGTGGTGATGAAACTGCGTGGGCTGTTCGCGAAGGCGGCACCCGAGGGAAACGCGACGGTGCTGGCACCGCCGCCGGTGCGCGGCATCGGGCGGGCCGGCGGTTTCTCGTTCGTGCTGGAGGACCGGGGCGACCTGGGACCCGAGGCGCTGGAAGAGCAGGTGCAGAATCTGGTGACAAAGGGCGCCCAGGTTGGTTTGCCCGGGCTGTTTTCCGTTTTCCGGTCCAGGGTGCCGCAAGTTCGTGTTTTGCCCGATGAGAGGCAATGCCGCAACCGCGGGGTGGACCCGCGCGACCTGACGGACACTTTGCAGGTGTACGAGGGGTCGATGCATGTCAACGACTTCACGCTGTTCGACCGGAACTGGCAGGTGGTGGTGCAGGCTGACGGCCAGTTCCGCGACCAACTCGAGGATGTGAAGCGGCTGAAGGTGCGGAACAAGGAAGGCCTGATGGTGCCTGTGGGCAGCGTGTGCGAGATCCGCGAGGTGAGCGGGCCCTTGTCGCTGAACCGGCACAACCTGCACAGCGCCGCCACCATCAATGGTGGCGGCATGCCCGGCGTCAGCTCGCGCGAGGCCATTGAACGGATGCGGCAACTGGCGGATGCGACCATTCCCGCCGCGATGGCGTACGAGTGGACGGACATGTCGTACCTGGAACTGAATTCGGAAGGGTCGGGCACGCGCCTGTTCGCGATGGCGATCGTGATGGTGTTCCTGGTGCTGGCGGCGCAGTTCGAGAGCTGGGCGCTGCCGGCTGCGGTGATTTTGATCATCCCCTCGTGCCTGCTGGGCGCGGTGGCGGGCGTGGAATGGACCCGGCTGGACATCAACATCTTCACGCAGGTGGGGTTTGTGGTGCTGGCGGGCCTGTCGAGCAAGAACGCGATCCTGATCGTGGAATACGCCCGTCGTCGCCGTCTGGAGGGTGCCGGCCGGCGCGAGGCGACGCTCGAGGCGTGCCGCTTGCGGCTGCGGCCCATCGTGATGACATCGCTGGCCTTCGTGCTGGGTGTGGCGCCCATGCTCACGGCGCACGGCGCGGGCGCGGAAATGCGCAAGTCTTTGGGTGTGGCGGTGTTTTACGGAATGATCGGCACCACACTGGCGGGCCTGGTGTTCACGCCGGTGTTCTTTTACGCGGTGGACTGGCTGGGGGGCCTGGGGGTGCTGGGGCCTCGCA
>CAWUOE010000119.1:0-8894 GCA_963923355.1 uncultured Gemmataceae bacterium
TATCGTCGGCAGCGTCAGATGTGTATAAGAGACAGGCCATTTGCCCCACCTGTTGGCCTACCTGCTCGCCTCCATGCCGGATGAGGAACATGCCCCCTACTTGGCCGGAGGATTTCGGGACATGACCCGATTGGCAGGAAGTTCACCGCCCCTATGGATGGGAATCTTTCAAGACAATCGTGAGGAACTTCTCGCTAGGGCCAATGAATTCCGCACCCTCCTGGACCGCGCGATTTCCGCATTGCAACAGCCAGGTGACCCGAGGGGAGACCTGAAATCCTTGATGGATCAGGGTTGGAAAATGAGAACAAGCTGGCAGGCGCATTAATACGCCGGCCAGCTTTGCCATGGGTGACCACTTTGGCAGATTACTCCTCGTCGTCACGCAGCTTGGCCAGAACGGAATAATCTTCCAGGGTAGTGGTGTCCCCGGTGGTTTGCTTCCCGCTGGCAATGTCACGCAACAAACGCCGCATGATCTTTCCGGACCGGGTTTTGGGCAACGACTCGGCAAAGCGGACTTCATCCGGACGCGCCAACGCGCCGATTTCCTTGGCGACATGGTCCCGAAGGCCCTGTTTCAGTTTGTCATCGGCAGCCTGACCCTGCTTCAGGGTCACAAAAACCACAATGCCTTCGCCTTTGATTTCGTCAGGCCGGCCGACAGCAGCCGCCTCCGCCACGGACGGGTGATTCACCAGGGCCGACTCCACCTCCATGGTGCTCAATCGGTGCCCCGCGACGTTCAAAACATCATCCACCCGCCCCATGATCCAGAGGTAACCATTTTCATCCCGCCTGGCCCCATCGGCGGTGAAATAAACATTCGGCACGTGGTCCCAGTAGGCGGATTTGTACCGGGCGTCATCGCCGTAAAGCGTGCGCAACATCGAGGGCCATGGCTTTGAAATCACCAGGTAACCACCCTCATTGACGCCGACCGGTTCGCCCTTCTTGTCCACCACTTCCGCAATGATCCCGGGCAAGGGCAGCGTCGCGCTCCCGGGCTTGGTGGGAACCGCACCCGGCAAAGGCGCGATCATGATGGCTCCGGTTTCCGTCTGCCACCATGTGTCCACAATGGGGCAGCGCCCCTTGCCAATTTTCTCATGGAACCACATCCACGCTTCCGGGTTGATCGGTTCCCCCACGGTGCCCAGGAGTCGCAGGGATGAAAGATCATGTTTGGCGGGCAGGTCATCACCCCATTTGATGAAGGCCCGAATGGCGGTGGGTGCCGTGTAAAAGATGCTGACGCCGTACTTGGCGATGATTTCCCAGAACCGGTCCTTGCCAGGATGATCTGGCGCCCCCTCGTACAGCATGACGGTCGCACCGTTGCAGAGTGGGCCATACACCACATAGCTGTGGCCGGTGATCCATCCGATATCCGCGGTGCACCAGTACACATCTTCTTCACGCAGATCGAATACCATGCGATGGGAATAGGATGCCCCCAATAGGTAACCCGCCGTGGTGTGCAAAATCCCTTTGGGTTTGCCGGTGGACCCGCTGGTGTAAAGGATGAACAGAGGGTGTTCGCTTGCAAGGGGAACCGCATCGCAATGGGCCTCCGTGCCGGACACCAGATCATGCCACCAGATGTCCCGCCCCGGAGTCATGGCAACTTCCGACCCGGTGCGTTTCAACACCACGCATTTCGTCACACCCGGGCAGCGCTTCAGGGCATCATCCACATTCGCCTTGAGGGGTACCACCTTGCCGCGCCGGTACCCGCCATCCGCTGTGATCACCAGGTTGGCCCCGGCATCCCGGGTGCGCTCCGCCACCGCCTCGGCGCTGAAACCACCGAAAACCACGGAATGGACTATTCCCAACCGGGCGCAAGCCAGCATGGCCACCACCGCCTCGGGCACCAGGGGCATGTAGATGGTCGCCCGGTCGCCCGGTTTCATGCCCAGAAGCTTGAGCCCGTTGGCGAATTGGCACACCTCCCGGTGAAGCATCTGGTAGGTCAAAACCCGCGAATCTCCGGGCTCACCTTCCCAGATGATGGCCGCCTTGTTGCGATTGGGGCCGGCAAGGTGACGGTCGATGCAGTTGGCTGAGGCGTTGATCAAACCCCCTTCAAACCAGCGTGCGTGGGGTTCCTGCCAAATGAGCGTTTTGTCAAAAGGCTTGATCCACTGGAGTTCCCGGGCTTGAACTGCCCAGAAGCCCTCTGGATCGGCCTTGGCTTCGTCATACAGCTTTCGATAACCCTCCAACCCCTTCACTCTCGCTTTGGACACGAATTCAGGATGGGGTGAAAAGCTCCTGCCTTCCTTCAAAAGGCTGGCAATGTTCTTGTTTTCTGGGGCGGAAGACATGGTTCTTGCGCTTTCGGATGAGGTAGTGAAAAACAACAGCCCGCGGGCGTTCACCGGGGCCAGGCGGGGTCTGGAATAAGCCCAATTTGGGCTTATGGGGTAAAAGCCTGAATCTAATCCGGGGATAAATCCAGTCAAGTCCCTGCCAAGGCCCAAGTTGGCCATTTACTGGCAAAATCCCGGATTTTTCTTAAGCTATCAGGATGGAACAGTCGGTAAAAAGGAAGTCGATTCGAGCCAACAACACACCCTCAGGACCGGGGACGGATTATCCCCTGCCCGAATGGGAAAAGCTGAGGACGATCAAGCGCTACCGGATGGAATGTCCCCTGACCAGAACAAAAACGATCCCTTCAAACCTCCACTTAAAACCTTACCAACCCGAATGGCTGGAAGCCCATGTGGAGGTTCTGGCCCAGGCATTCGTGGATTCTCCAGATTTGGGCCTTTTTCCCGGGTTGGGCAGTGCTTACGGATGCCAGGCCATCATGGAAGCCATCGTTTCACAACCCACCTTTCTGCCGGATGCCACCCTGTTGGCTGTGGACGATCATCAAAACCCGGTCGCTTCCATCCAGGCGATGAGCCAAAGACAGGAAGGAATGATCATGAATGTCGGGGTGATTCCTGCCGCCAAGGGTAAAGGGTGGGGGAAAAAAATCCTCCAGGCCAGCCTTGAGTCAATGGCCCGGGATGGTCTTTCTTTTGCATCGCTGGAAGTGTCCGGAGATAATCTCCCTGCCATTTCCCTCTACCAGGGTGCCGGTTTCCGAAAAACGCGTGTGCAATACTTGCCCCTGCAGGACCTGAATCGCCCCGACCGCCCGGGTTTTTGGGACCTGCCCTTGGACTTGTGGTGAACGGCACCCAAAGCAGTACGGGTTTTTGGATTCGCTCCCACAGTGGCCTAAAGGAAAAATCAAACGGTGAAGCAAAAAATACACCAGGCGGTTCTGAACAACGGCATGCGGTTGGTGGCCGAGCGTTTGGACCATGTCCACACCGCTTCCTTCCAGTTTCTGATTCCGGCCGGCTCCATGGCAGACCCTCCGGGAAAGCGCGGGGTTGCCAGCATCCTTTCGGACCTGATGACCCGGGGAGCCGGAAAGCTCGACAACCGGGCTTTCAACGCCGCCATGGATCGCTTGGGAGTTGATTTTTCAACCTCGGCTGGGGTCCTCAATCTCCGCCTAGCGGGTAGCTGTCTTGCCGAAAACCTGGACCAGGCCCTTGAACTGTTCGCGGAAATGATCCTACGCCCCACTCTCCCCGAAAGGGAATTGGCCCCGGTATTGGACTTGGCGGCCCAGGACATTCGTTCCACCGAGGATTCACCCCGCAAAAAAGTGATGCTGGAGGTCCGGAAACAGCATTTCCCCGCACCATTGGGACTGGACCCCCGAGGCGATGCCGACTCCTTGACCCAGATCGATATCGACAGCGTGCGTGGTTTTCACGCCAAGCGGGTGCAGCCCCGGGATTCGATCCTGTCCGTGGCCGGCCGGGTGGACCTGGATCAGGTTCAAGCCTTGGTAGAGCGCCTTTTTGGTGGCTGGGAACCCGGGACACCACCGGTTTTGAAGGAAAAAGCCGCCGCCAAAAAACCGGGGCGTGGGCATCTCCAGAAAAAAACCGAGCAGGTCCATATCGGTCTTGCTTACCCGGCGGTACCGGTGGCCCATCCCGATTATTTTGCAGCCTTGGGAATGGTGCAGGTCCTCAGCGGCGGTATGAGCTCCCGTTTGTTCAGCGAAATCCGCGAAAAGCGCGGACTTTGCTATTCCATCTGGACCACCCTGTCTCCCCTCAAGCACACCGGTGCCATTCTGGGTTATGCCGGCACCACCGCAGCCCGGGCCCAGGAAACCTTGGACTTGTTCCTCCAAGAGTTGGCAAGGGTGGCTGATGGGGTGGAAGAAGATGAGGTCAAGCGAGTCCAGATTGGTCTCGAAACCTCCCTGCTGATGCAGGAAGACTCCAGCGGATCCAGGTCCAGTTCTCTGGCCTCTGACATCTACCACCTTGGCCGTGTGAGAAGCATCGAGGAACTGCGGGATGGCATCTCCTCGATCAACCGCAAAACCATCGCCGAGTACGCGCGCCGCAATCCACCCTCCCCACTCACCGTTGCCACCATCGGCCCTTCCCGGCTGAAGATTTCCTGAACATCCACTGGAACATTCCATGACCGCAGCCTTTCATCAGCTTGAGGCAGACAATGGCCTGCAGATCATCGGGGAAACAAACCCTGCCGCCCATTCGGTTGCCGTCGGCTTTTTCGTCCGGACAGGAAGTCGCGACGAGACCGTGCCCGAGGCCGGGGTCAGCCATTTCCTCGAGCACATGGTTTTCAAGGGATCCAAAAAACGCAAAGCGGAGCAACTAAACAGGGAGCTGGACCTGATCGGCTCCAGCCCAAACGCCTACACCAGCGAGGAGACCACGGTCTTTTACGCCTCTTGCCTCCCAAGGCACATGGGCAGGGCATTGGAAGTCTTGTCGGACATCATGCGCCCCGCCCTTCGGTCGGAGGATTTCACCTTGGAAAAGAAGGTGATTCTCGAGGAGATCGGAATGTATGAGGATCAGCCCGGGGACATGGTGTTCGACCACGCGCGAAAGCTGTTTTTTGGCGACCATCCGCTTGGGAATTCCGTGCTTGGTTCCACTGACTCCATCACCGCTCTGACCCGTGACCAAATGGCGGATTATTTCGAACGACGCTACCAGACGGGCAACATGGTTCTTGCCTGCGCGGGGAATTTCAATTTCGAGGATTTCGCCAAGCAAGCGCAAAAATACTGCGGTAAATGGCCGGTCGGATCACCCAGGCGTGCGGACATCCGTCAGACGGCCGGGACTGGTGAATTCAACCTTCGGGTCGATGCACGCACCACCGTCCAGCACCTCGTAGTCATGAACGCGGGTCCCCCTGCGGCTTCCCCTTTGCGGCACGCCGCCGATTTGGTCGCTATTGCGATCGGGGATGACTCCGGAAGCCGGATGTACTGGGAAATGGTCGATCCCGGCCATGCCGACAGTGCCAGCTTGTCTTATCGGGAGCATGAAGGAACGGGGATTTACTACGCCGCGGTGGAATGCGAGCCCGCCAAGGCGCAAAAGAATCTCGAGCGGGTGCACAAGATCATCGCCAAACTGCAGGCCGAAGGAATCACCCAGGAGGAACTGGATGTTGCCCGTACCAAGCTACTTTCTCGCATGGTACGCGGAAGCGAATCACCGATGAGCCGCCTGATGAGCCTAGGCAACCACTGGATCTACCAGCGCAAGCATATCTCGCTGGAGGATGAAATCCGATCCTACAAAAAGGTAAACATGCACCAGATCCGGCAACTGCTGGATCGCTACCCCTTCAAACGGATGACGGTGCAGGCCCTTGGTCCGGGCAAGAAACTGAAACCCTTGGAATGATGCCCTGAATCATCGCCAACTGCAGGTCGAAATTCAATTACCTGATTTTCAAATGAACCACGGGGCTCATGGTCTGACCCTTTCCTTCTTCTTTGGCCACCAAAGCCAAGGCCACATCCCCGCCCTGATACCAACTATCGATCTCGATTTGAAGGGTTCGCTCAGTCTGCTCAGGGGGTATCAGAATTCCATTCAGTCCAATGTCCAGCACCCGGACACCCGGAGGCAGGCCCCGCACTTCCACCGGGACACGTCCCTTGAAATCGCCAGTCCGCTCGATGGTGATCGGCAGGCGAACCACTCGGCCAGGTTTACTTTCCAGTTCCAACGCTCCGGGTTTAGCAACCACCTTGGCGCGCCCGATGGTTTTTCCACCAACCCCTGGAACACTTTTGGAAACCCCGGTGGCCGGATCGGTGACCCGAATGGACCACCCGGTCGGCAATTCCGTACCGCTCGTAACCGGTTGCAACAGGATTGTTGTCGAGGTTTCCCCTTCCCCGATGAATGCAGGCCCCGCTTTCCAGTTGGGGGGAAGGTTCTCCACCGTCAGCCGAAGCGGGCCGGAATGTTCCTGAAAGCGTTCCACCTCCAGGTTCAACTCTCCGGCACCACCTTCCACATGTTCCAGCACACCACCCGGAGCGATCGGGTTAAAACTGGGTTGGTGGTTCTCCAGACTCAATAGGTATGGCATGTTGCCTTGTAAATTCCCCCGGCTGTCCCGGACGCGCGCCTGGTAAATCCCATCAGCAGGTGGGTTAAAAACGATTCCGCTATCCCTTCCCATGGCTCCGTGACCATCATCCGCCACAAAAGGGAGGTCCACCGCGGGAAACGGTCCATCAGGAACTGGAGTGCCGGGTTCAAGAACCGATACTTTCACCAGTGTTTGACCGATCGGATGCTGAACAGGAGTGGTTCCCTCCCAACCAATCCTGCGTCCTCCCCTGGCGTGGAACTGACAATCGTCATCCGGGTTTTTGGGAATGGTCCGGATTCGCATCAGGTCTCCGGCTGCATAGAGGTAATCATTCACCCTCAGGTCTTTCCAGTTCTCAATCCGGATCCCTGGGTTCGTGGAATCATGATCGCGAAACACCACCACGGTTTGGCTGGAAGGGGCAAGCCGTTTCCGGGGCAGGTCCCTGCCTTCCCGGTCGGTGATGCGCAGCATGGTATCCACAGGGGATCCAATCCTCTGACCGAGGGTTTCAATCCAGACTTTTTTCCCTTGATAGGCTTCAAACAGCCAAACATCCTCGCCGTTTGGCTTGGAACCAAGGTCAGACTGGATCAACGCCGGTAAAGACCGCACCGTTCCGGGTACCAAAGATAACTCTTTGTTGGACACCAACATTTTGGGCGCCCCGGGAATCATGGACCAGGTCGGTGGGAGTGGAACCTGGCTACCAACAGCGGCTTGGCTGGCGGGAAATTCAATCTGGTTGCCGGGCAAATGGATTCCAACCGGCTTGATCTTTATGGGCCGGCCGGGTGCCACGGCTCTGGGAATCAAATCTGTCAGGACCGGGAAAATGCCCAAGTGGGCCCTGTAGGTCCGATCTTTTCCCCCGGCAAATTCACGGTCACGAACCAGAACGGTCCCTTGGAAGCCGCGTGGCGATGAAGGCAGAATCAGCGGATCCGTTCCGGCAAGAATCAGCTCGCCCCGGTCATTCAGGATTTCCAGGTAAGCCTGCCATTTGGTGTTGGTAGTAGGGGTGACGAGAACTCCCCACTGTTCCCCCGCAGGGATACGAATCGGGAACCGGTCCACCTCCCCGGCGCGGGCAAGTTCTCCAGCGATGGTAGTTGAATTTGACAGCAAGGCCTGTTTGGCACGAGCTTCTTCAATGGGCGGTGACAAGGCTACTTCCAGGGAAATGACCACAGGCTTTCCGCCATTTCCCAGGAATTGAATTGCCTTGGGGCCAGGGACTGTAAGTCGGGGAACCTTCACCATCACTTCGCGGGCTTCAGTCCCCTGGGAGGCATTCAGGGATAATTGAATGCCTTCTGGCTGATTCGGTCCCGCTACCAGGGTTTCCAATCCCTGTCCTGTCAGTCGAATGGTTGTGGTTTGTCCGGGAAGGACATGACCAGGAGTCACCTTGCCGATTTCCGTTTGGGCCACTTGGGCATCGGCAGCCAACACCCGGACAATTTTTCCAGTCGATAATTGAACCACCTGCACTGTTCCATCTAGGCTTCCCACTGCCGCCTCATCCTTGCCTGACAGGCCAAGGCAGGTGACTGGTCCTGGCAGCGGGTCAGATGCCCGTACCAATGTCAGGGGAGAGTGCCTGAAAACCTTGACGATTCGGTCATCTCCCAATGAGACCACTGTTCCCGGGTCAGCTCCCCGAACCAGGGCGACAATCGGTTTCGCATGTCCGAATAATGACTGCACGGGAGTCACATCGGTGCTGGCCAAGGGGCGTTGCCGCAGGGTGCGGTCGGCTCCACCGGAAAGGACAAACGCCCCGTCTTCAGTCCACAAGGCGCTATGAACCACATCGGTGGCATCGTTGAAGGATTCCTTCAACTTGCCTTGTTTCAAATCCCACACTTTCACGGAACGGTCCCCACCACCGGTGGCGAGGAATTGGTTGTCCGGGGAAAAGCTTAGTGCCCGAACCCAATCACTATGGTCCTTCAGGGGTTGCCGGGCCACAGGTTGCTTGCCATTCTCCAAGTCCCACAAGTGAACCAGGCGGTCGTAACCAACGCCGGCAAGTAATTTCCCGTCCTTGGACAGTGCCAAATTGGCTAGCAAATCCTTGGGGCCCGCCAGTTTGGCCATTTCCCTCACAGGACTGCCAAGTGGGCAATCAAATACCAGCAAAATTCCCGATTCACCTGCTACGCCGCTGGCGGCGTACAGTTGATTTCTTCCAGCATCAAATGCGAGGGCAGTGACCGGTCCTTCCTTGAACTGGATCACCTGAATGACTTTCCCTGACAGGGGCTCCATCACAGCCAGTCGGTCAGCCAATCCAACAAAAAGGCGCGAACCAGGTTTTTCCACCGCCAGGCTAAGGACCGCCGGCCGGATGGATGCGGGCTTGGCTTGGGCAGGTTCCTGAAGAAACAACCCCAGCAGGAAAGGAATGATCATTTGTTGACCAG
>CAWUOE010000120.1:0-8892 GCA_963923355.1 uncultured Gemmataceae bacterium
CGGGTCATGGCGGTCTCGGCGTCGATGACCTCGGTGGTGGTAGCGTCTCCCTGGCGGAAACGTGCCTGCACAATCCGGTAGGTTTCGCGGGTTTGGTCGACCGGGGCGCGTGAACGCTCGATGGCCCTCCGTGCCGTGACCAACATGCGGTAGGCCTCATTCACCTGGAAGGCGATGCCATCGGAGATGGATTCCGCCTGGGCGATAGCCCCGCGGATCTTGGAGTCGGCGATGCGCAACTCGGCAACCCGGCGCCCACCCTCGAAAAGGCCCCATTCGAGCTTGATCGAGCCGATGGGGATGTCCACATAGCCCCCGGGCTTGTTCTGGTGGTAATCGAGGTAGAAGCCGTCGGCGATCACCTTGGGGGCGAAATCCGCCCGAGCGATCCCCTTGCCTTCCCGGGCGGAATCGATGGTGCGGCGGGCCACGGAGAATTCCCGCCTGCCGACCACGGAACGCTCGAGGCAGCCCGCCAGAGAATCGTTGAAAGCGGGCATGTCTGGAATGGGAACCACTTCGACCGCATCACTGACCCGGAGGCCAATGGCCAGGTTCAGGGATGCGCGGGCGATTTGGGTCGCGGCCTCCGCCGAATCCAGCAGTTTCTCCGCTGTGGACAGTTGGACCTTGGCGCGCAGGACGTTTTCGCGTTCCAACGTGCCACCGGCGGCGAGCTTTTCTGAATACTCCACCTCGGCGCCGCAGCGCCTGACGGATTCCTCGGCAATCCTGGCCATGGCTTCCGCCTTGAGGACCTGATAGTAGGCCATGGCTACCTCATGTGCGACCGTCTGGAAGGCTCGGGATGTCTGCAGTTGGACAATGTCGGTGGCGATGCCGGCCTGACGGTAGCGGCCCATCCGTTTGCCGAAATCGGTGACGAGCCACTGGACCCTGAATTCGGCCAGCTCGAAACCGGTGTTGAAATTGAAACCGATGGGGATAACCCCTCCGGGGGGGAGGAAGTTGAAGTTGCCGCCACCGGGGACCGGCACCCCGATGCCGCCCACCCCCACGGCGTAGGAACCGACGCTGTAACCCGCCGAAACCAGGGGCATGAACGGGGCAAAGGCGACATTTTCCCCCTGCTTTGCCTGTTCAATGGTCTCCAGTTGGGACTTCAGGCGCGGCTGGGATCGGAAAGCCTCCGCGATGGCCTCATCCAGCGTGAAGGTGCGCGGGCCGGGAATCGCCTCCCCGGGTGACAGGGGCGCTGTCAGGCCCGTCCGGGTCACCGCAGTATCGGGCGGAGTTTCGAGGACCGGATCGGTCTCGAAGAGATCTGAAGGGCTGCTGGCGAGGTCGGCGACCATGCGGTCGGCCAGGGCTGCATCGGTCTGGTACTGATTGCGCCACCGGCACCCGGGTTGTGAAACCAGGAACAACAAACTGCAAACAAAGCCAAGCCAAGGCTTCCCGAAGGCAGGGGCCAACGGAAAGCTGTTGAAAGGACGAAAAAGCATGTCTCCAAGCAAGCCGGTAACCCCTCCATCCGAAGGTGAGATCGGCCCGAACCAATCGGCAAGGTGAGAAAAATTGCCAAATCTTGCCCATCTTGCCAAATGCCCTTTTCTTGGGGTGCTTTCAGCGGGCAGGATGCCGGCATGGCAGAGGCAAACGGTTCTGAACCCAAGTTTTGTTTGTGGAGGGGCAGCAATGCCTTGGTCCTGGCTTGGGCTTTTTGTCTGGGTTTTGCCTTGTTGGCAGGATGCCTCGGTTGGGGGGCGGGGGACCTGTTGGGAAATGAAGGGCTTCGGGCGCGGGTTGCAGCGGAGATGGCTGCCAATTCCCCGGCCCACTCTCCCTGGGGGCCCCGGAGTTGGTGGGTGCCACGGTTGGATGGGGAACCCCTACTGACCAAGCCTCCCCTGCAGTATTGGATTGTGGCAAGCCTTGGCCGATGCACGGGAAAAGTTGGGCCATGGGAAGCCCGTTTCCCTTCCGTGGTGGGTTGGTTTTTTGTGGTTGGGCTGGGTTGCCGCTTGGGATTTCAGAAGTGGGGCCATGCGGGGGCGTTGATCACCCTGATGGTGATGCCCCTCAGTTTGGCCGTATTGACCCAGGTTCCGAGCGCCGAACTGGACCTGCTCCTGTGTGCCTGGGTCTTCGGTGGGTTGGTGGCTTGGGAGGCGTTGGCCCGAAGCGGCGGAGCATCCCGATTGGCCTGGTGTGGTTTGGGGATTTGCCTGTTGGGAGGTTTTTTGCAGAAGTGGACCGGGCCTGTTTTCCTGCTTCCGGTGATCGGGTTCTGGCTCATTTGGAAAAAGGATTGGGCATTATTGTCACGGCCTTTTCCCTGGTTTTTGGCGATTTTCATTCTGGGCGGAGCACTGGGCTGGCTGTTAATGGTGGCCAGGGAAACGGGTTGGGCAACGCTTTGGCAAACGGTGGTCCGCCAGGAGGGGCTGGAGCATCTTTCCCCCGCCCACCATGGCCGGCCCTACCCATTCCATGAATGGGTTACCTACCCAATCCTGGTTCTGGCCATGGCGTTGCCCGGGTGCCTTACTTTGGGTGCCTGGGCCCTGGCGAGCCATGAGAAACGTGCGGCCATGTCCCGCGATGGATGGCTCCAAATACTGGGACTGGGGATAGTCTTACCCCTTTTGTTTTGGACTTTGGTGCCGGGCCACAAGCCCCGCCATGCCTTGCCTGTCATCCCGCCCCTGATGGCGCTTTCGGCGGGTGTGCTGGCGTCGGTTTGGCCGCACCTGGCGACAAAAGCCGCGCGGAGGCTTATCGGGTTATTGGCCCTGTCGGCTTTGATTTGGGTGGGAACCAAAGCCGGGCAGGTTGTCCACAAGGTCCAAAGGGCGGGGCAAGCCAACAGCCCCCTTCAAGTGGCCGGGGCAATCGCTGAGGTTTTGGGGCGTGAGGGGACCGGGTTGCAGGTGGGTTTGTTACGGGATGACGGGCTTTTGTTGGCCTTGGCAGACAGGGGTGTACGGGTGGAAAGGCGGCGGGACGGGACCTGGCGGCAGGACCTACCCATTTTGGCGACAGAGGGCGAACGGTCGCTTATCGCGGGGACAGACCGCCTATTGGAGGCTGTTGACCAGCAGGGAAACCCCATCTGGTTGCTGGGTAAGACCGGGAAGCCCTGATAACTACCAAAAACGGTCCCTCCTTGTCCGTACCAACGGCACAGGCCATAAAATGGAAAGGATTGGGAAGGTTTTGCGAGGTCAAACCCATTGACCGGCCTTGAAGTCCGGGCAAGACTTTGCAACGCCTGCGGCGCATCCTGATTGAAGTTGCCTGCCGGTTCCCGCCTGAATTTCTTGCAAACAGCAGCAAAATGGCCGGAGTGGTCGCATGATGGGCCTGAATAAAATTCTGGCAGCCTTGTTTTTGGGTGGTTTGTTGCCGGTTTTCGGCCAAGCCCAGATCGCCTCCACTGGCAAGGTGGGTGAACCCATTCCCGGGCCCTTTCATCCCCTGGTTCTGAACGGGGAACTGGTGGACCGGTACCACTGCCCGTTGAGTGATTTCGGTGCCAGGCCGATCGTTCTGGTGATGGTGAGGGGCACCGAAGTTTCGGACGGCTGGAAAAACAACCTGGCTGCGCTCAACACCTTTGAGGGGCGGCTGCATGATCTGGGCATGCGGGCCATGGTGGTTTTCGTGGATGACACCTTCAAGGAGCCACTGGCCCTTTCAGGAATCGACAAGCGGCGGGACTTGCAGGACAAAATGAAGGCCCTTTTGGGGACCGTGAAGGACAACCCCTATCCCCACATTCCGGTTTGTCTGGATTCGGGGGACCTTTTGAACCGGTACCCCATGCCCCAAGGGGCCGAGGCAAGCATTTTGATGGTGAAAGGTTTCCGTCTGGTTGACCGGGTGGACCTGAACACGGGCGAGGGGACACCTGACAAGTTCGGTGAAATCCTGAAAACCGCGGAAACCAAGCTGATCGACCAGAAACTGGTACCACCCCCCAAGCCCCGGTTGAAGCCCCGGATAGAGGACTAGCTGGTCCGGGATGGGTTTTCGGCTTGGACAATCGACCCCGGGGTGGCAAGCTCCGGGGTTTTTCGTTGCCTTTACACCACCCGGAGGGGCGTTTCAGCCACCCTGTTTTGCTAAACTGTAAGTGAGAAGACCATACCCGCACCGCATCTCCGGGGGCCAAGGACCCGGCTTGGGGCGGTGGGGTGCATGATCACCAATTCAGGGGCCGGGACCATGAAGAGCTGGGGCTGGGTGGCGGCAGTGATTCTGTTGGTGGGAATCGTCTTCGGCATCACTTTCATGTCGAATTTCGACCCGGAGATGGGCAAAATCACCCCTACAGGTCAGTCTTCCGGCTCAAGCGGAAAGCAGGAAACCAGCCCCGAGCCCGAGTTGGGTGCCAAGGTGTTCCCGCCCGGCGACACCGACTCGGTGCTGCAGGAACACTTCAAGCCGGGCCACCATGACTACTGGATGACCAACCCGCACAAGGTTCCCATCCGGTTCGGGCTGGAGGGGAAAAAATGCACCTGCACCTCGGTGTATTTCTGGAAGATTCCTCTGGACCATCCCTGGTGGCAGGGAGATGGGAAGGGATTCATGAAGGAAGGCAAGCCCGACCTGGCGGCCTTGCAAAACGCCCAGGGCGGCCCCAAGTTTTCCGAACTGGAAAAAGTACTGAACAAATCTGAATTGACGGACAGGCAAACGGAAGTGGAGATCGGACCCGGCGAGGTGGGCGTGCTGCGCATGACCTGGAAAAACGAGAAGCTCCAGAAAGACACCATGACCGCCACTTTGTGGCTGGGAAAGAAAGAATGGCGCCAGTACATAGGCGTTGAAGCGCGCATCAATACCGCCCCACTGCTGGTTCTGCCTGAAAGTGCGGTGGACCTGGGCCGGCTGAACGCCACGGGAAGCCCTTCCTCCGAGCGTGAGATTCCCATCTTTTGCCCGACGCGCTCGAACCTGCAGGCTTCGGACATGGATGTGCGTCTGACATCGTCCCGTCCGGTGACCAAGGAATGCGTTTCCGTGAAGGAGGTTCGCAGGGCCAGCGACGCCCAACTGAAGCAAAAGCAGGTGGAAATGGACCAGCCGATCCAGACCCTTTTCTTCATCACGCTGCGCGCCACCTGGACCCCGCTGGAGGGAGGTCAACCCGAGATCGGGCCCCTGGTCCGCCGGCTTGAAGTGGGTCTGAAAACTACGGATGTGCCCCAGGAGGCACGTAACGCCACGCCGTTGCGGGTCACCTGCCGGATTGACGGCGATGTGGAGGTGCTGGGCACGGATGATCGGGGTTTTGTGCTTTTCAACCGTTTTGAGCGGCAGGACGGAGCGAGGGCGGCCGCCCAACTGGAAACACTGGATGCCAACCTCTCCCTGGAAATAGACCGGGAAAACACCGCGCCCTTTGTGCAGGTGGAGATGGACAAGCGGCCCAAGGTGGTGGGTGAGCGATTCCGCTGGGAGTTGAGGATCACGGTTCCACCCGGCAAGGTTTCCGGCGAGTTTCCACGCTCTGAAGGCATGTACAAGGATTGCGCCGTCTTTGTGAAGATCGGCGGAGAGAAACCCCGGCTGCTGCGCATACCGATCACCGGGCGCGCAGACAATTAAGGCTGGCCCGGTTGTTGAATTCGTTTTTCACCTGAAAAGTCTCGGCAAAACTCGCGGCGAGGATTGGGCCATGTCAGAGAGGAAGGATTCCTCCATCCGATTGTGGATCGGCAGGGGTGCCACCGCCTTTGGTGTGGCAATGCTGGTTTTGTTTGCCGGCCTGGGGGGATCCTGCCTGGCGCGATGGATGCGCGAACAACCCGCCAACATCAACGCCAGCGCGGAGCCATGGGGCAAATTGCCAGCCAATCTGGAGGCCTGGGGCAAGCCGGACCTGACCCTGGTGCTCACGGGTGAGCAACATGGTTACATCCTGCCGTGCGGATGTTCCAGGCCGCAGGTGGGTGGACTGGAACGCCGGCAAAATTTTCTGAAGGTGTTGAGAAGCAGGGGTTGGCCTGTCGCGGCTTTTGATGTGGGTGACATCCCGCAAAAGGGCGGACCCGTGAACCTGGGCAACGAGCAGGGCCTGATCAAATACCGGTACAGCATGGCGGCCCTGAAGGAGATGGGATTCCATGCCGTGGGATTTGGCGCCTACGAGGCTGGCATGGGATTGTTCAAGGTGCTTGGCGAATATGCCCTGAACGAGACCAAGCCGAGGGTGGTCTCCGCCAACCTGAAGGGTGCCGCGGACCTGTACCCGGAACAGACCGTGGCATGGGAAAAGGTGGCTGTGGAAGGCCAGCCATGGAAAGTGGGTGTGACATCGGTGACCGGGCCCAAGGTTGCCGGCAACATCCAGGACAAGCAGGTTCAATTCACCCCGGCTGCGGAAGCACTGAAAAAGGTTTCCGCTGAAATGGATGTCGCCGGAGTGGAACTGCGTGTGTTGCTTTACCAGGGTTTTTACACGAAGGCAGCGCCCGCTCAGGAACCCCGGGATGTGGAAGCTTTGGCCAAGGCTTTTCCCGGGTTTCAGGTCATTCTAGCGCTTTCAGAGGAAGATGAACCCTCGAGCCAAGCCGTGCGGATCCCCCAGTCGGAGGGTGGTGAAACGGTGGTGGTGCGTGTGGGCCACAAAGGAAAGCATCTGGGGGTGCTTGGCCTGTGGAAAGGGAAGGCACCCCGGCAACCCGACAGCAAGTACGCCCTGGTGCAGATGAGCGAGGATTACCTGACGCCCGAGGGCAAGGAAGCGGAGAATCCGGTGGCCCTTCTGATGGAGCGGTACACCAAGGAACTGGAGCGTGACAAATACCTGGAGCGGCACCCGCAGGTGAATCACCCCTTCCAGGCCGCGGAGCCGGAAAGTACCCCACGCTATGTGGGATCGGAAAAGTGCGAGCGTTGCCATCAGTCGGCCTACAAAACCTGGAAGGCCTCCGGCCACAGTCACGCGTACCAGACCCTGGTGGATGCCAAGAATCCGTCCAGGCGCCAATTTGATCCGGAATGCATCGTCTGCCACTCGGTGGGTTATGGTTACAAGGGAGGCTTTGTCTCAGGGGAGAAGACGCCGAGCCTGGTGAATGTGGGGTGTGAAAGCTGCCACGGGCCCGCCAGCGAGCACATGAAAAACACCGGCGACACGACCTGGCACGCCCTGATGAATCCGTGGAAGGCGAAGGACGGCGAGACCGCAGAGCAGAAAAAGGCGCGGACTCTGAAGGCCGATCAATTCTGCCAAACCTGCCATGACATGGACAACGATGTGACCTGGACCAATGACGGTTTTGCCCGCAAATGGCCCAAGGTGGCCCACCCGACACCCGAGGCGGAGAAAAACCGCTAGGGTACTGATGTGAGAGTCAGGCAGCAGGCTTGTTCAGGACCCTGAGCAGGGCGATAAAAGCTGCAGCCCCGGCAGTGGCAACCAGCAGGCTCCCCAAGATTCCCGAGGCGTGGATACCCACCAATTGGGACAGAAATCCGCCCAGCAAGGAGCCGATGACCCCGACAATGAGGTTGCGCAGCGCGCCTGCCGTTGGTGATTTCATCAGGATGCCTGCCAGCCATCCGGCGGCGAGGCCGATCAGGACAAAATAGACCAGCGAGGGAATATCCAAGGGCGCGCTCCTTCAGCAGTTTGCGGACTGTTTTGGCGGGTCATTCGAAGACCAGGGTGCCGAAGTTCTTGAAATCGTGGAAGCTGGGTCCCACGCGGGCCCAGTCCCAGGCTGTTGGCTTTCCGCCGTCGTGATCCACCCGATAAAAATTGGCACGCCATTTCGAGCCCGACCGGGGCGTCGCGTTGCGCATGGGTTCTAGCAGGGCGAAGGGGATGAAGTATTCCGCCTTCCAACCGGTGATTGTCGCTCCTGATCGTTTTTCACCGCCAGACACCGTGGTGGCCTTGCGGATTTTTCGGTCGCCGTCGTAATGCCAGGGAAGCCATCCCTTGAACTTGCCTTCCAAATTGGGAACCACGATGGGCAGTTCACGATTGAGGGGAGAGATTTCGTACTCGAAGTAGATGGTGTCTTTCTCCTCGGGCCAGAGGAATGCCTCGAAGACATCCTCGGTCCAGAGGTTTTCGAAATCCTTGTCGAAGGTGGCGGTCAGGCGGGAGTCGGTGGCTTCCATGAGGGCGTAAAGCCCCTTGCCGGAATAAAGCAGTTTCATGCGGGCTGTTTGGTCCTGGGTGCCCCCCGGACGGCGGTTGAGCGGCAGCCATTCGGCCTTCTCCCAGGAAGGGTTGGAGCCGTCTCCAGTGACTTCGAAATCCCCGGTTTTACGGACGATGGCCGCAGGGGGGAGCATGCGGTCGCGCTCCTGGCGGGACTTGAGGCCGAACAGGACGCGTTCGGCGTTTTTACGGTAGATCTTTTCCAGCACCTCGGGCGGGAGGTTGATCCCGTGGATGTTCCAGAAGCCCTGGAGATGGTGGCTTTCGGAGCAGTCGAAGTACTCGTCATCGGTCTCGAGGAATCGGTAATAAATGCGGAATGCCTCGCGTCTGGGGGTTGTGTCGGTGCCGAAGAGGATGCGGTCCTGATATTTGAGGAAAAACTTCCTCGCAGTGTGAGGCTGCCGGCCAAGCTCCGAGATGCGGGCGTCAAAATCGACGTACATGTTGGGGTATTTGTCGAGTTTTTCCCCGACACTGGCGAGGTCTTCGGCGTTGTTGCCAAAGTGCGTGTTGATGAAGGTGGTTTTGGGGTGTTTTTCGATCACCCTGTGCAACTGGTCGAGCAGGGTTTGGCGGTCGGGATTGGAGCCGCCATAGAAGAGCCAGCCGGGATTTTTGTTGAGCTCGTGCCAGCGCTCGTTGAAACGGTCCAGCGGGGTGAAGAAGGCTGCGGGATCGGCGACGTGGATCACCACGGGCCTGTCGTTGCGGGCGCAGGCCCTCCAAATGGGATCCAGTTT
>CAWUOE010000121.1:0-8878 GCA_963923355.1 uncultured Gemmataceae bacterium
ATTGAAGAGTTCACGGGCGAGGTCCGTCTGGCCTGCGGCACATTTGGCTAGAGCACGGTTGTAGAGAATGCCCGGCGAGGCCGAACAGGATTCCCACAGGAGTTCTGCCGTACGCCGATCGCCCTGTTGCCAGGCCAACGCGGCGCGCTCATTGACAACAGTATCAACCCATGCGGCATCGTTGATTTGATCGAGGGATGCCGAGGCTTGCTTCCATCGGCCCGCCTGGCGGAACAAGGCGGCACCCAGCAGGTGATCGACTGGAGCACGACCTGCGGGAGGGCAAGGAGGGTCTTCCAGAACCGGTGCCACGTAATCGTCCTTCAAGACGGATTCCATTTCCAGGCGCTGGGGGAATTCACCCAGAGCATGGACCACCCAGCCGGTGGGAGGCAACCGCTCCATCCAGGATGGCCAACCGGCCGGTGTGGCCAGCAGGGTACGGAATGGACGCGGCAAAACCTCCAAGTTTGCCTGCCAAGCCAGTTCGGGTTCCAGTACCAGGGAATCGGCAGCCATGTGGGGTTCCACCGCCCCCCGTTCCGGCGCTGCCAAGTTGGCTTCCTGCCGGGTGGACAGGTTTTGCAGGGCCTGGCGGACCAGTTGGGCAACGGACAGTTCCATAAGGGGTACCTCTGTTCAAGCGTGCGGTCGGGTTCTGATTGGGCAACACGCCCCGCCCAATGTAAAACGAAAAGTATCCGCAGGCTTGCGCGCCCAACCCGGGAACCGGGCATGGTACCCTGTCGGATGGATTGATTGAACCCTTTACATTTCAAAGATTTAGGGCGATAGCCAACCGCCAACGGAGACCCGCCATGAGCAATGACCCCAACCAGCTTGCCCAACAGAAGATGCAGGAATTCCTGCGGCTGTTGCCCCTGACGCAAGAAATCGCGGGTTTACCCCACTGTGAGCACGGGAAATTCTTCACAGAAGGCCAGTTGGAAGTGCGGGTCACCAGCCTGAAAGCCGCCTTCAAGATGGCCAAACAATTGATGCGGGATATCAGCCAGTGACCATGGGCTGCCTGGTCTCTTTTCTATTTGGCGGATGGCTGGTCGTTGGTCAGACCGGTGCGGAGGCACTTGCCCCACCGGAAGGCACGATGGATCAGATTCCCCTGCGGATGGTGGGCCCCGCCAACATGGGTGGCCGGGTGACGGACCTGGCGGTGGACCCCCGCAAGCCGGCCCGATTTTACCTGGCCACCGCGACAGGGGGGTTGTGGCGCACCGAAAATGGCGGAACGACCTGGGCCGCCCTGACAGAACGGCAACCGCTGGCCTCGCTGGGCGCGGTGGCCTGCTCTGCAGAACGGTTCGACACGGTCTGGGTTGGAGGCGGGGAGGCCAATCCGCGCAATAGCGTGTCACGCGGGGCGGGAGTGTTCTCCAGCACAGACGGGGGCAAGACGTGGAAGGGGCCCCACCTGAAAGATTCCGGCCATGTCGCCAAAATTATCATTCATCCGAAAAATCCCCAAATTGTCCACGTGGCGGTGTTGGGAAAGGTGTGGGGCCCGTCGACGGAACGAGGGATGTTCCGCACCACGGACGGGGGGGCCACCTGGAAACAGACGCTGGCACCGGACGAGAATACCGGCTGCATTGATCTGGCCATGGATCCGTCTGATCCCGCGCGATTGATCGCCTGCGCATGGCAGGTGCGACGCGATACCTTTTCGCAGGGAAATCCGGCCATCCAGTGGGGGCCGAAATCGGGCCTGTACCTGACCGAGAACAACGGGGAGACCTGGAAACCCCTGACGGAAGGCCTGCCTGTGGCCGCCAAGGGCCGGTGCGGGGTTTCGTTTTGCGCCAAACACCCGAAGACCGTTTTCGCGGTGGTTCCCACCGAAAAAAGCGACATCAAACAGTTGAACGGGCAGCCGGCCAAGACAGGCGGGGACCCGGAAACCGGGGGAATCTTCCGCTCGGCCGACGGTGGCGTGACCTGGAAGAAAGCCAACTCCCTGTGCCCCAGGCCATTTTACTTTGGCCAAGTGCGGGTGGACCCCAACAACCCGGAACGGGTGTGGGTGCTGGGAATCCCGCTTTATGCCAGCGAGGATGGCGGAAAGACATTTCGCTCGAACGCCGCGCCGCTGGTGCATGTGGACCATCACGCGATGTGGATCGACCCGGCGGACGGGGATCATCTGTTGCTGGGGAACGATGGCGGCCTGTACGAAACCCGGGACCGGGGGAAAAACTGGGAACACCGCAACAACCTGCCACTGGCACAGTTTTACGGTATCGCCGCTGACCGAAGCGTGCCGTACCGGGTGTTTGGCGGGTTGCAGGACAACGGAACCTGGGGTGGTGCCACCCGAAACGACCGGGGCGAGGGCCTGAGCAACGCCGATTGGTTCCGGGTAATGGGTTCGGACGGTTTCCAAGTGAAGGTGGACCGGGAATTGAACCATCTGCTTTATTGCGAATCGCAATACGGTGGACTGCGCCGGTACGACCTTTCCGCAGGGGAAGGGAAGGAGATCAAACCGGGGAATATCCTGGGCCAACCGTCGCTGAGATTCAATTGGAACACACCGATCGCCCTTTCACCGCATGATCCTCGCGTGATTTATGTGGGCAGCCAAGGGGTGCACCGTTCGGGCAACCGGGGGGACTCCTGGACACGGCTGAGCGCGGATCTGACATTTTACACCGGCACCGGGACGGCCCAGCAGCACACGCTGACCGCCATTGCTGAATCACCGGCCCAACCCGGGGTGATCTGGACCGGATCGGATGATGGGCGGGTTTGCCTGAGCCGGGATGGCGGCCGGAACTGGGTGGACTGGTCGGCCCGATTGCCCAAGCTGGAAAAGGCTTCCGTGACCTGCCTCGAGCCCATCCGCGGGCGGCCGGGCAGCACCTACCTTTCCTTCAGCCGACACCGATTGGAGGACCATGAGCCCTATCTATTCCGCACGGATGATTTTGGTGAGAACTGGAGGGAGATAAAAGGCCTTCCAATCGGGGCACCCGTGCATGTGGTGCGCGAGGATCCGACCAACGCCTCCGTGCTGTATGCGGGAACTGAAACAAGCGTCCAGATTTCCCTGGACGGGGGAATCACCTGGCACCGGTTGGGGAAACTACCCACCGTGCCGGTGCATGACTTGGTGGTTCAGGAAGCCTTCCGGGAGTTGGTGATCGGCACCCACGGCCGGGGCATCCATATCGCCGACATCAGCGCATTGGGAACGATGACCCGGGAAACCCTGGCGCGGGATGCCTGGATCTATCCCCCGGGGAAGGTGCTGCAGGGTGCTGCCTTCGGACCGCATTTGCAGCGGACAGGCCAGTTTTTCCAGGGGCAAAACCAGTTGCCCTCGGCGGCTTTCTCCGTGCACCTGAAACGGAAACCAGCCAGCAAGGCCAAAGTCTCGGTTCGGGATGGCATGGGCCGCACGCTGGCGGACCTGAAGCTGGAAACAGCAGCCGGTTTTCAGGTTGTCCGCTGGAACCTCACCGCCCTGCAAAGCCTGGCCAATGGCAAGCGGACCCTGCGCAGCCCGCCCGGCCAGTACACCGCGGCGTTGGTTGTGGATGACCAGGAGCTGATGGCGATCCCTTTCCAGGTGGAAGGGCGACAGCCTGCGGGCACCAATTTTGAAGACGAGGAAGAGGGAGCTAACCCCTGGGCGGATCATTGATCCCCGCGTCCCGGATTCCCTGCGATGGAAACCTCGCATGAAATGGAGCAAGCGTGAGCCAGGATAGCGTCGTGGAATTTCCGTCCAGTCCGGTGCAACCACCCGCATCGACACCGATTGACTCGGCACAGCCGGGTGGCGGCTGGGTGATGGGGTTGGAGGAGCGGTGGGCAGGCGCGCGACGGCGCCTGATCCGCACCTTTTTCCCGGACCACCTGAGGCGGTTCAACGCCCGTCGCCTGGGAGATGATCCAAGCCACCCAGATGAGCGAATCATCGACCAGCGCGACCTGAAATTTTTAAGGCCGGTCAGCCCGGTGAGCTTCGAGGGACCAGACCCCTGGGCCTGGCGGGGACGATTGGGTCTGGCGCGGTTGGGTCTCGGGGAAGTCACCGTATTCAGCCTGCTGCTGGCACCCTGCTGGATCGCGCACGCAGCACTGGCCCTGACCATGCACCCGGCGTGGTGGGTTGGATTTTTCCCGTTCCTGTTCTGGCATCTGTTCACGATCGCCTTTTTCCGCGATCCCGAGCGCACCATCCCGACCGGGGATGAATTGATCCTGAGCCCGGCGGATGGAGTGATCACCAGCACAGATGAGGTGGACATGCCCGACTTCCCGGGGGGCAAGGCACTTCGGGTGAGCATTTTCCTGTCGGTTTTCTCGGTGCACATCAACCGGACGCCTTTCGCGATGAAAACGGCCGTGGTGCGCTATTACCCGGGATTATTCCTGGATGCGCGGCACGCGGACTGCGCCGAGAGGAACGAGCAATTGTGGCTGGATGGGCTGGCCGCCCGAAATGGCCTGCCTGTCCGGATGAAGCAGATCAGCGGGGCGATTGCCCGACGGATTGTCTGCTGGACCAAGCCTGGAGACACGCTGCGCGCGGGGGAACGCTTCGGCCTGATCAAATTCGGATCACGCACCGACCTGCTGCTGCCGGTGGGTTCCGCCGTGCTCCGCGTGAAAAAGGGTGACGGGGTATGGGGCGGGAGCACCGTGCTTGGGGAATGGAAATCCTGAAGCGGAAAGTGGAGAATGACCTGATGGCATTGGGCCAAGCCCGAGCCAAATTCAAATCGAACCGCAAGGATACCAGCCATGAATCACGGTGATTACCTGTTCCCGGTCCGTCACACCCGGCGGGACTTCCTGGCGATGGGCGCCATGGGCGTTGCGGCGATAACGACGGGGACGGCGACCGCCGCCCAGGAAGCCGTCACGCTGGGAAGCGGGACCAGTCGGTTCAAGCTGGACCCGACATGGGGACAGTTGCCCAGCGGCATGAAATATGGCCTGGGCTGCGCCATTGTGGTGGACAAGCAGGACCGCGTGATCGTGACAAGCCGGTCCACCAGTCCGTGCGTGGCGATTTTCGACAAAGATGGAAAACTGGTGGAAACCTGGGGCAAGGATTTCGCCTCCGCGGTGGGATACGGATCGGCGGAGGAGGTACAAGCCACCGCGCACGGTTTGTATCTGTCGGAGGAGAATGGAACGGAATACCTGTACTGGACCGAGAATGTGGCTCGCGCCAAGGGGGCCGATGGCAAAGTGGGCAAGGCCTACGGGGCACGTGTCTACAAGACCGACCTGAAGGGGAAGGTGCTGTACACACTGGGAATGGTGGAGAAGGAAAGCGACACCGCGCAGAAACTGGACCTGACCAACCCGACCGATGTGGCGGTGGCACCCAACGGCGACATTTACATCGTGGACGGGTATGGCAGCCAGAAGGTGCACCGATTCAGCAAGGATTTCAAGAAGCTGAAAACCATCGGCGGACGGGGCAAAGACCACGGCCAGTTCAACACCTGCCACGGAATCTGGGTGAGCACACTGCGCAAGGAACCAGAGATTTATATTGCCGACCGCGCGAACAACCGGCTGGAGGTTTATTCGTTGGAGCTGGAGTACAAGCGGAGCGTGGCTGATTTCAGGCTGCCCTGCTGCTTCTACCAGCAGGGCGGGCGACTGTATGTGCCGGAGTTGGGCGCGCGCGTGAGTGTGCTGGATGACCAGGACAAACTGGTGGCCCGGCTGGGTGACGGGCAGGGAATCGCTGACGCGGACATCAACCAGCACCCGGGCAAATTCGCCAAGCCGCATGCCTTGACCGTGGACAGCAAGGGCAACCTGTTTGTGCTGGAGTGGCTGCCCTGGGGCCGGGTGCGCAAGTTCAGCCCCGTGACCTGAAACGCCCAATCCTTATCATGAGCCAGCCAGACCGGATTCCCACCAACCTGTTCACCGGGTTTCTGGGAGCGGGAAAAACCACCTCCATCCTCCATCTGCTGAAGGCAAAACCGGCGGGGGAGCAGTGGGCCGTGCTGGTGAACGAGTTTGGCGATGTGGGGATCGACCAGGCATTGATCGAATCGGAATCGCCGGAAGACTTGCCCATCCAGGAGGTGGGCGGGGGTTGTTTCTGCTGCGCGACCGCGATGAACCTGCCGGTGGTTCTGCATCTCCTGCTGACAGGCCGGAAGGTGGACCGGCTGCTGATTGAAACCTCAGGACTGGGGCATCCAGCCGGCATTTTGGACCTATTGCGGCGGGACCACGCCAACAGACTGGAACCCCGTGCGACCCTCGGCCTTGTCACTCCCTCGGATCTGCGCAGCCCGGGGATGGTTGAGGAAAACCTGATCTTCCGGCAGCAGGTGGAACTTTCGGATGTGCTGGTACTGAACCAGACGGACCGGGCAAGACCGGGGGAAGTGGACCGATTTATTTCCTGGGCTTCGGGACTGTTTCCCCCCAAGGTTCATGTGGGCATGGTGGAGCGGGGTCAGATTGATCCGGACTGGTTGGACCTTGGCGGAAAACAGGTGGTATCCAGTCTGAACCTGGTGACGCCCGTTCACTCGGTGCAGGGCCAGGGCTCCCACACCCAAGCCTTGCCGAAACCGGAACCGGGGAATCCAGCGCGATTTCCCAGCCAGCCAGGCGAGTTACTGTGGGCATGCGGGTGGGTTTTTGACCCGAGGGATTCATTTAGTGAGGAGTGTCTGATTCAGCTGCTAAGCCGGCCCGAATGGGTTCGCCTGAAGGGGGTATTCCATACGCCGGACGGTTGGATCAGCCTCAATCGCTCTGCCGGGGGGATGGATTTGAAGGAAAGTTGCCACCGCAGAGACAGCAGGCTGGAGGTTTTCGCCCCCGCAGGGACCGATTGGGACCGTTTGGAACTGGAACTGAAGGCTTGCCTGATTATGAAGCCGCAGACACCGGAATAAAACGAAAACAGCCCGGGAAAACCCGAGCTGTTTGACTATCTCCAGCGGAAATCCAAGGCATTTTGCCTTTGGATCAAAGCTTCTCTTCCTTGAAAATCACATTCTTGCGCAGGGTGGGATCGTACTTCTTGCGCTGGATGCGATCCTTGGTGTTATTGCGGTTCTTTTCGGTGGTGTAGAAGTAGGCGCTCTCGGTGCTTTGGAGCTTGATGTAGTGGCGAGCTTCGCCTTTTTTGCTGGCCATGGGTTCGACTCTCCCTTTTGAATTCCTGAACTTTCCATCTAATCGGCTGCTGGCTTCCCTGACAAGAAGAGATTGGGCGCTAGGGGGCAGGCTTTGTCAAAATAGGGGCCCTAGGTTGACTGCTTATGCTGTCTAGATGCTCCAGCAGGATGCGGCGGACCTCTGCCAAACCCGGCTTTTCCTGATGCACACGGGTGTGTTCGGCGGGATAAACCAACTCGCTTTCCGCCCCCGGCAGTACGGCGCTGGACAGTTCCACCACCCCGTCGGTCTTGGCATCCGGAGGCAGGTCACGCAGCCAATGCTCCAGCGAGATGAGGGTGGAGTTGGTTTCCAGGGCTCCCGCAACCGTGTGGTACGGGACTTGGGGCAGGCCGCATTCTTCCATGATCTTCATGGATGGTGAATTGACCGTGAGACCGGTGACACTGTTCAGTCGGTTGGGTTCGATGATGAACGCCTTGGGATTGTCCCGCAGGACCTCCAGGGCCAGCTTGCGCAGACCTTCTGGCGGGGAGGCCAGGGTGGCGCCCAGACGACCGAGGGTGGTGTCCCCGATCCGGCTCCCCTTGTGTGGCGTGCCCATGAACACGACCCGACCAACCTCGGGCACCTTGTCAAAGAAAAAGATGTCCCGCATCTGCCGGCGAGTGTGTTCGCTCAGTTTCAGCTTGTCGAAATCGGTGGCACCAAAGTGTCGCCAAACCTTGTCGCCGCTATCGACCGTTTGAAGGCGGCTGAGCAGGCCGCCCATGCTGTGGCCGACTAGGACCATATGGTCGAGCGCCTCGTCCTGCCTGTTGGGGTCGAGGGTATCGCGGGTGGCGCGCAACGCCTGACGCAACTCGGCGGCGGAATAGATGATCGGCTGGGAGGACGGGTAGAAGAAGGTCCAGAACTGGTATTTCTCGCGAATCACCGGATCGGTGCGCAAGTCGTTGACCATGCGGGCCCAGGTGACCGGAGAGCTGAGCAGGCCATGCACCAGCACCACGGGCACGCGCCCGGGACGGTAGGGCTCCAGAAGGAAGAGGCCGCGCTTCTTGTCCGCCAAGTCCCCCTTGAAAAAGGCCTTTTCTGACAGTGTTTCCAGGCCGCTTTCCACCAGGGAAACCGCAAGGGGCGTGGTGAAATCGGCCGCCAGGGGCATGCGCTTGCCCGCCACCATGGCCGATTCCACCTTGTGTGGATCGACCAGGCGGAATTCGATGCGGGTCCAATCCTCCACCTCGGACGGCTTGTCGGGAACCACAAGGTGGCCAGTGACAGGAACCTTCAAGGATTCAAAAAACAGTGATTCCGCCCCTTGAGTGCCCCGCTTCGCCTCAACCAGCAACGGTACGCCGATACCAGGCCTGTCGTGATGGGAATCGAGGCCGACCACTCGCAATTCACGGGCGGTGGTGATGGCGCCGATTTCCTGCAGCGGCAAGGGGATTCCCTCGTCCACCACCTCGAAATGCGCGAAGCGTGATTTGGAATCAGGGATTTTCAGACGGGTGATACCGCCTGGAACCAGCGAGTCCCGCTGGCGGGCCAGACGGACCAGTTCCAGCGCAGCGTGGTTGTGTATCTCCACGGCGAGTTCGATGTTCTGGTAGACCGTTTTCGGAGCCAACGCGCTGTCGGGCGCATCGTCCTGATCCAGGCGGGCAAGGCATTGCGCCGCATAGGCCGCGGCATGGGCGTAGAGCAGGGCTTGTTCATCCTGGCGTTTGGCAGGCTG
>CAWUOE010000122.1:0-8830 GCA_963923355.1 uncultured Gemmataceae bacterium
AGTCGATCACGCAAAGAACGGAAAACCAAATGGTGTACCGCGGAGGGATCCTTGAAACGCACTTCGGCCTTGGCGGGATGCACATTCACATCCACATCCTCAGGTGGAATCTGAAGGTGGAGGAAGACCACGGGTTGGCGGCCCACCATGATCAGGCCGCGGTAGGCTTCCTGAACCGCGTGGGTGAGGGAGCGGTCTTTAAGGAATCGCCCGTTGAGGAAAAGATATTGCATGCGAGCGGTGGCTCGCTCAATGGAAGGATCGGCGATTAAACCGGTCAGGCTGGCAGCACCCCGTTTGCAATCCACCGCATGGAGTTGGTTCGCCACCTCCTGTCCGAAAAGACGGCAAACGCGATCAAGGAGAGGGAGATCCCCCGGTATTTCATGGAGGGATTTTTTTCCGCTTTTGTAACTCAGGTGGGGGCGCTTTTCGGTTGGAATGGAGGCGATAGCCAGGGCAAAACGATTGAAAACCTCGTTCATTTGGGCCATTTCGGCCGCTTGGCTTTTCAGGAATCGCCGACGAACAGGGGCATTGTAAAACAGGTGGCGAACCTCCACCCGCGTTCCCGCGGATCCGGCCCAGGGCTGCACTTCTCCCGGGATTCCGCCCTCGCATTGAATACGTCCACCTACTCCCAAGCCGGGGGGATGCGATTCCAGGCTAAGCCGTGAAACGCTGGCAATGGAGGCCAACGCCTCGCCACGGAAGCCCATGCTGGTGATGTGCTCCAGTTCGCCCGCCGCCTGCAACTTGCTGGTTGCATGACTGGCAAGAGCCAGGGGCAGGTCATCCGGCAAAATGCCGGTGCCGTTGTCCACCACCAGGATTCGGTCGATGCCGCCTTGGTCCACCTCGATGGAAATTCGGGTCGCTCCCGAATCCAATGCGTTGTCGAGGAGTTCGCGGAGGACGCTGGCCGGTCTTTCCACCACCTCGCCGGCGGCAATCTGGCTGACAGTCACCGGGTCCAGTGGGCGGATGCGGGCAGGTTCCCGGTCGGGCGCCTCTGCCATCAGGAGTCCTCCCCGGATTCCGGGGTATCATCCGCACCACCGCCGGACAACCGCTTCAGTTTGCGTTCCAGCGTCTTGGCAGTCAGGCCCAGTTCCTTGGCGGCCAGTGAGATCTCACCCCCGTGTCGATTCATGGAGTCCTTGATTTTGTCCTGCAATTTCCAATCCTGAATCACCCGGTACAGGGTCCTTTCGCCAATGCCCAGCAGTTTTGCAGCCTCTTCACGGTTTCCTGAGGTGAGTTCCAAGGCCTGTTCGATGTAGTACCGTTCCACCTCAGCCAACGGGCGTCCCACCAGCGAGGAAGTTCCCCGGGTTGGTGTGACACGGCTGGATTCAGAGGAAAGGCCGGGCAGGAAATCCTCATCCTGCACATCGTTGATATCGAGCACCCCATCATTGTCCAGCACCACCAAGCTCTCGATGAAATTGCGTAGTTCGCGAACATTTCCGGGCCAATCGTAGGCCGACATCGCACGGCGTAACGGGTCGGAAACCGCTGTGACCTTTTTGCCGTGCTGCTGGTTGAATTCCTTGATGAAATGGGCGGTGAGTAGTGGGATATCCTCCCTGCGCTGCCGCAGCGCAGGCAATTTCACCTTCAAGCGGTTCAGCCGAAAATACAGATCCTGCCTGAAAGTGCCGGCAGCCACCGCGGCCTCCAGATCGCGGTGGGTCGCGGAGACCAAGCGGACATTCACCTTGATGGCATCGTTGCTGCCGATGCGGATCACCTCATTGCTTTCCAGAACCCTCAGCAGTTTGGCCTGAAGCGGCAAGGGCATGTCCCCCACCTCATCCAAAAAAAGGGTGCCCCCGTTGGCGTGTTCGAAACGCCCCTTACGGATCCGCTCCGCACCCGTGAACGCGCCCGACTCGTGCCCGAACAGTTCGTCATCCAGGAGGTTTTCATTCAGGGCGGTGCAATTCAACGCGACAAAAGGCTTGTTTTTGCGGGGGCTGTTGGTGTGAATGGCTTTGGCGGCCAGTTCCTTGCCGGTGCCCGTTTCCCCCTGGATCAGGACTGTCGCGCTGGTTGGAGCGATGCTTTGCAGGCGCGCGATCACGTCGTGCATTTTTTGGCTGTTGCCAACCACGCCTTCAAACCCAAACTTCTCATCGATTTGTCGCTGAAGGTCACGGTTGGCCCGAAAGAGGCGGCGCCGTTCGGCTGCTTTTTCAACAAGCACCCTCAGTTCGGCCATGTCGAGAGGTTTGGTCAGGTAGTTGGAGGCACCATGCTTGATTGCCTCCACCGCCGTTTTCACGTCTCCATGCCCGGTGATCACCAGGACTTCACAATCCGGTTGGACCTGCCTGGCCTTTTTGAGGATTTCCATGCCACCGAGGTCGCCCATGCGCAGGTCGGTCAGGATGATGTCAAAATCTTCCTGATCAATTTGTCGGCTTCCGGCATTCCCGCTGGTGGCAAGGGTGATCTCATAACCTTGACGTTCCAAGGCTTCACCCACCACTTCCGCGTGGGATTTTTCATCATCTACGATCAGGACCCTGATGCCGTCACCCGGGCCGCTAATGGATCCGCTGGTTTCCATGAATATTTCCGGCTGCGGTGGAAAGTGGAGCCTGTTTCGGTTTCCCGGGCGGAAACGAATCCCCTCGCGAATTGGGGAGGCTTAGACTGCCAACCCGACAGTTTGCAAGAAGACAACATATTTATGCTAGCAATTCCAAGCTCGGTTTGTAGCCCGGAATGCCTTTTTGGCAGCCAATTCCTTGGTGTCAGCCGAATCTCCTGAAGCAAAACCGGGTGGTGTTCCGATCGAAACTAAATGGTGACCGCCTGAATGGCGGATTTGACCCTTTCCGAACCAACCGGCGTACCAGGCCCGGAGGCACTGTGACTGCCATTCCTCTGCCGGTTGCAAAAAGCGCCGAGGAGCGACTTGGTTTTATCCGCCAGGCCGTGGACCGTTTCACCCAAGGGTCCGCGAGTCTGCAATCGGAACTGGCGGGAATAGTAGATAAAACAGGCCGACTAAGCGGGCCCTTGGCCTGGTTGCGTAGACAAGTGAATGAGCAGGTCGCAGCCCAGCGTGAAACATCCGGTCTGCTCAACCACTTGAAAGTCATCCAGGAACCTGATGCGCCTGCGATTTTGAAAGGCCCCTTGGAATTTTCGGGGGACCTGCCAGTCGAACACTTGGATGAAACCGTCAGGCCCACACTGGAACGGGCATTGGAGCAGACCAAGGCCCTGTGCGGATTGAATCCCGGGGCTTGGGCACTGCCTGGTGAGGAACCCCCCGTCCTTGCAACTGGCCTTAAGCAAATTCAGGTGATTTTTGGACAAATGGTTCATTCCCTGTTGTCGATGCCATCAGCGAGGGAGCGGCAAATACATTGGGCCGAGGGAGCCAAAGCATTTTTGGACCAAGTGGAGTCTCGGGTGTCTTTGGTAGTCCATCGGGGCAGGGAGTTATCGCGCGAGACAGCGCTCCGGGCGGATTGGTTGGCCTGGGTCCATGAGGCGATTCGGGTAGGGAGGAATAACGAAAAGCCTGTACCCAATCTGGTCGACCGGTTGGACTCCCTGGCAAAGGAAATCGCTGAAATCTCAAGCACTGGCGTGGACCTGGCCAAACTTTGGTGGCAGCCGGTTGCAGGAGAAGCCAAACCGGAAATTTGGGTTGCCGCGGATGGGTGGAACCTGGCCTGGACGGCTGCTGAAGTGGCGCGGTTGGAAGGCGTGGGGTCTCAATCATTGGTTTCATCTGAAACCCTGCATTCCTGCCTACTGCATGACATTGGCATGGGCTTGGTGCCAAACGAACTCTGGCTGACAGAAGGCCGATTGGTAGGCGAGGATCGCAGAAAACTGGAGGCCCATTCCCGCCTCGGGGAGTCTCTCGTAGCCAGTTTGATGCCCGAAAGGCATGTGTTGCGCAAGGCAGTCCTTTGGCACCACGAGCGCGCAGATGGGACTGGCTACCCCGATGGGTACAAGGGACCTGAATTGGCGCCTCTAGCCGGTTGGTTGGCAGTATTGGATGTTTACGGCGGATTACAAATGGACCGCCCCAACCGGCAGGCAGTTTCGCCGGTGGATGCCTGGCGGACGGTTCAAGCTTGGGCCCGGCAAGGGTTATTGGAATCCTCGGAGGCAAGTCGTTTGGATTTGCTGGGTCCGTTGCCCATTGGCACACTGGTCAAATTAACCGACGGTTCCTTGGGGATTTCGGCTGGGTGCGTCCAACCAGGGGATATCTCCAGTGCTTGGGTGATTCCCCTGACCAACCCGAACGGCCAGGCATTACCCGTACCTCAGGGACCAAAAATAATTGATCCGCGAACAGTGGGTGGGATCGGAAAAAGCGATATCAGTGCATATCAAGGTTTGGAGCGAAAGGCGCAGTTGCGAGAATATTGTCCTTGGCTGGGCTAAAAAAGATATAAATATATAAAGGATAATGTGTTAGGTGATCTTTCATGGTATTGGAGGGCTACCCGCCATCCCCTGATGGGGCTGGTGTTAGTAGTTCCATTGTTGATTTTTTACGAGGTAGGGACTCTGGCTGGTGGGGGTGGGGAGGAATCCAAGGGGCTTCGAAATGGCGCAGATGCCTGGGTGAGGGATTGGTGTGAACAATTCGGCAATGGCGGGCACCTGATTCCCCCCTTGGTGATGGTCACATGGTTATTTCTGGCCGCCCTGCGCCGTTGGGATTCTCGGCCGGAACGCGTGGTTTCCACGGGTTTGGGTATGGTTTTGGAAAGTTTGGCCCTGGCCCTGACCCTTTGGCTTTTCAGCCGTTTATGGCCAGATTTGTTGAAACATTACGGCTGGGAGCTTCAGGTCAAAGCCACGGGTGGCAAGCCTGAACTTCCTCATCACTTGGACCCGTTTCGTACCGCATTGCCGCTGGTTGGGGCGGGTTTGTATGAGGAGTTCCTGTTTCGATTGGTTTCCCTGACGGTGCTGATTGGTTTTCTTGGATACCTCGGAATTGATACATTCACGGGTTTTTTCATGGCCGCTCTGTTTTCCGCTTGGTTTTTTGCGGCAGCCCATCATTGGGGGCCAGGCGCCCCTCAGTACGATGGCCGGGTCTTCTCGTTCCGATTCGCAGCAGGTCTCATTTTCAGCGGGGTTTTGGCATGGCGGGGATTCGGAATCGCAGTGGGGGGACACACCCTCTATAACCTGCTAGTTGGATTGCCCGGAAGTTGGAACCAAGCTTGAAACCCCCCTGTTCTCTCCTACAGTAACCTCGACGAAACCAGTGAAGGTGAGGGTGCTAGGACCCGGCCTATCGCTTGGGAGAAACCCATGCAGCCCGTTCCGTTGAAAATGCCGCTCGAATGCGATTTTTCGCTGGTGGCGTATTATCCACTGCTTATTTTTCTGGTGATCGTGATCGGTTTGGCCTCGGTTATCATGGTCATCGCGCATGTGCTTAACCCGAAGCGCGTAACCCCAGTCAAGCAAATGCCTTACGAGTCCGGGATGGACCCAATTGGCGATGCCAGGGGCAAGTTTGATGTGCGTTTTTACTTGGTAGCCATTCTGTTCCTGGTTTTTGATGTGGAATTGCTCTTCCTTTATCCTTGGGCCGTATCCACGCAAGGGGAGACCCCGGTGATTGTGGGAGCCCTGCGGACCATCATTTTCTGGGAAATGCTCGTATTTGTCGGCACCTTGTTGCTTGCATGGGCCGTCGCTTGGCGCAAGGGAGTATTCCAATGGAGGTGAGCCTTCCGGAAGACGGCTTCCTGGTGACAAAACTGGATGAAGTTGCCAATTGGTGTCGCAAAAACAGCTTGTGGCCGATGGCTTTTGCCACCGCTTGTTGTGGCATTGAAGTGATGGCCACCGGCGCATCGAGGCATGACATCGCGCGATTCGGAGCCGAGGCATTCCGTTTTTCACCACGCCAGTGCGACCTGATGATCGTTGCCGGCCGCGTGGTCATGAAAATGCTTCCGGTTTTGCAGCGTATTTGGATGCAGATGCCCGAGCCGAAATGGTGCATCTCCATGGGGGCCTGCGCCTCCTCCGGTGGTGTTTTCGATACTTATGCGGTGGTGCAGGGGATTGATCGATTTTTGCCGGTGGATGTTTACATTCCCGGTTGCCCGCCGCGTCCGGAGCAATTGATTCAGGCCGTGCTCGACCTGCAGGACAAGGTTCAAAAAACCGGAACATTCAATGCGCGTGAGTTCAAGAGCCGCACACGGCCGGAGGGCCCCCGGCCGCTTGCCATGCAGTTGGACATGGCTGACCAAATGGTGGCCCCCGCCAATTTCCGAACTGCGACCCGATCCTGGTCCGCTGTTCCAGGGGTTGTTGAGCCTAATGGGGAGGCCGCCCGATGAGCGAATCGGCGGTTTCCGCTCATATTCCCTTTGCTGATCCGGCGGTGGAAAACATCGCCCAGGGTTTGGAGAAAGCATTGGGCTCCCCCACGGGATCCTTGAGTCGTTCGAGCTTCCGCGACAATCACCGGATCGTGGTGGATCCGGCCAATCTGAGCCGTTCGCTTCGTCATTTGCGTGACATGGGAATGGACCTTCTGATTGACCTCTCCGCTGCCGATTACCTTGGTTACCCGGATGCGGAGCACCGCTATGGGGTCTGGTACATTTTGGAGAACACATCGGCGGGCACCCGGCTCATCGTGCGGACCTGGGCGGATGATCCGTCGCCCGCCCTGCCAAGTGCCTTCGACATCTGGCGTGGCTCCGACTGGATGGAGCGAGAGGTTTATGACCTCTTGGGCATCGAGTTCAACGGCCATCCCGATCTGCGCCGCATCCTGATGCCCGACGAGTTTGCCGGTCACCCGCTTCGGAAGGACTATCCCCTCCGCGGCATGGGTGAGCGTCATCATTTCGTGCCGCTGGCGCGTGACGAATCCTGAGGAACGCCCCGACCATGCCCCTGAAATTGGCCGATGCAATCGCTGCGCCCGAGGTTGAGGAGCGTGAATGCCTGTGGACCTTGAATTTCGGTCCCCAGCATCCGGCCACCCACACGACTCTTCGTCTGGTTTTGAATCTGGACGGTGAGGTGATCCTGAAGGCGACCCCGGACATCGGGTTCCTCCATTCCGGTTTCGAGAAGCTGGGTGAACACCTTGATTTCAACCAGTATGTGACCATCGTCGACCGGATGAACTACATCTCACCGGTGGCCAACGAGATAGCGTGGCACCAGACGGTGGAATCGCTGCTGGGCATTGATCTGACGCCGCGCTGCAAGATGATCCGTGTGATCTTTGCCGAATTGATGAGGATCCATGACCATCTCCTTTGTTGCGGTGCGGCAGCCTTGGACTTGGGTGCTTTCACGGCCTTTCTCTACGCCTTCAACCAGCGGGAGTTGATCAACGAGATCAACGAATGGGCCTCAGGCCAGCGTTTTCATCCGAGCTACACCCGGGTGGGCGGCCTCCAGCGCGATGTCGATGACGGCTGGGTCGCCAAGGTTCGCTGCTTTTTGGATGGATTCATCGCGGCACACAACGACGTCACCAAACTTCTGAACCGCAACCGGATTTTCCTGGATCGGTGCAGGGGAGTTGGTGTTCTGACCCGGGAGGAGGCCATCAACCGATCGGCAACCGGGCCGGTTGCGAGGGCTTCGGGTGTGCAGCGCGACCTCCGCCGCTTGCGTCCCTATCTCGCTTACGATGCCATCGACTTTGACGTGGTTTGTGCCGAGGAAGGGGATTGCCTGGCACGTTACCTGGTTCGCATGGAAGAGATGCTTGAAAGCTGGAAAATTGTCAAATGGGCGATCGACAACCTTCCCGGGGGCCCCGTGAATGCCGAGGTCGATGGCCGGATGGTGCTTCCCAATCAGCTTTCGGTGTACCGCAGCATCGAGGGCTTGATTCATCATTTTGAATTGAACATGACCAACCGTAAGTGGAAGCCCCCGGTGGAGGAGCTATACACCGCCACTGAAAGTCCGAACGGGGAACTGGGGTTCCATATCGTTTCCGACGGCGGTCCCTGCGCGTGGCGGGTGCGGACCCGGCCACCCTCCTTCATTCATTTTTCGTTGTTTCCCCACCTGGCCGAGGGGCACGCCGTAGGCGATGTCGCGGCCATTCTGGGCAGCTTGAACATCATCGCCGCGGAACTTGACCGATGAGCCATCACCACGGAGCCAGGGAAATTTCCCCCCATGCGGCCAAGGTTCCTCCCGGCCCGCTGCCGGCGGACATTCGGGAACAAATAACAGCGCTGCTTTCCAGGTATCCAAGCAAGCAGGCCGTGACCCTTCCCGCCCTGCACCTCACCCAGGATCGTCTTCGTTGTGTGCCCCCCTGGGCTGTGCGTGAAATTGCCGACATCCTGGATCTGTCTCCTGCCGAGGTGCACGATACCCTCAGCTTCTATGGTTTTTTCCGGCCTGCATCGGACCCTTTGGGCCGCAAGAGGCTGTGGATCTGCCGCAGCCTTGCCTGCGCACTGCGCGGGGCGGATCAGATCCTCGACCAGACCGCCCACAAGCTGGGGGTGGAGGTCGGCGGGACCACGGCCGACGGCTCGATCACCCTGGAACTTGCTGAATGTTTGGGCGCTTGCGAGGGGGCTCCGGCCTGCATGGTGGATGATGAACATATCCATCACATCGACCGGGACGGGAAAATGGATCGCTTGGTGGAAGACCTTCGGAAAAGTTGAGATGCCTGTTTTTGCCGGTAAATACCGGCGTTTACGGGTTAGCAATGGATGTATCGGAGTGGATGGATGGCTGCCTTTGAACCGGTGCTGCTGAGAAGGCTGAATCGGCCTGAATGCAAAACCCTGGCAGGTTACCGCGCCGATGGGGGTTACAG
>CAWUOE010000123.1:0-8825 GCA_963923355.1 uncultured Gemmataceae bacterium
GGTCTGAGGCGGCGGCTTCGGGGGTGTCGCCCGCGGGTACGGGGACCTGGGCATCGGCCACGGTGACGCGGAGGGTGATCTCGCCGGCATCGGTGAACTTGAAGGCGTTGCCCACGAGATTGGTGAGGACCTGCCGGATGCGGAGCGGGTCGCCGACGACATGGTGCGGGACATCGGCGGAGGGGTGCACGACCAGTTCGACATGCTTTTCGGCGACGCGGGCGCGGAAGGTCTCGGCCACCTCATCGAGCAGGCCGGGGAGGTGGAAGGGGATGGATTCCACATCCATCCTTTTCGCCTCGATTTTGGAGAAATCAAGGATGTCGTTGATGAGGGCGAGGAGGTTGCGGGCGGAGGAGTGGGCGACGGAGAGGTACTGGCGCTGGCGGGGAGTTAGCTCGGTCTCGAGTGCCAGCCCCGTCATGTTGAGGATGGCGTTCATGGGCGTGCGGATCTCGTGGCTCATGGTGGCCAGGAAGGCACTCTTGGCCTCGTTGGCGGAATCGGCTTTTGCCATGGCCTCCTGGAGTTCGCCAGTGCGGCGGGAGATGGTCTGCTCCAAGGCGGCCTGGTGCTCCTCGAGCCTGCGGTTGGAGGCGCGGACCTCGGCCAAGAGGTCATCCCGGGAGCGGGTCTCGAAATCGCGGACCAGATCTTGGAGGAAGTCGCCGGCGGGGAGCGGATCGTCGCCGGGCATTTTCACCAGGAAGGCCGTTTGGTGGAGGCCGGATTCAGGATCCCCGCGGTTTTCGAAGGAGTCGAAGAAATCCCAGACCCAGGCGGGGGTGACCAGGTGTGTTTTGGTTTCGAGGATCAAGGCCAGCGCCGGGAACGGCTTGACCTCGAAGCCGGCCGCAAGGCGGCCCAGCGGGTCGGTCTGGTGAGCGAGCCGGACAAGCATGGAGACCGCGGTGGCGATGCGGACGCACTCGGTTTCCGGAAAACCGACGGAGCGGGCCAGTACCAGGACTTTGGTCCTGGCTTCGGCATGGGCTGTCTGCGCGCCCAGTGACAAACAGCCTACCGGGATCACGGCGAGTACCTCAGAGCCAGGCAGGTGGCGTCATCGTGCGCTTTGGCGAACCGTTCCACCACGGTGCGGGCGACTGTTGTGGCCGGGTGGGAGAGGATACCGGGGTATTCTGGAGGGCCGAACCGATCCTCGATCCCGTCACTGGTGAGAAGGAGCAGATCGCCGGGGGCCAGGGTGAGGTCTGCTGTTTTTGGAAGTATGGCCCGCTGGCCGGGTTGGCCGACGATGCCATCCTTGCTCACCATGCGGGTGTCGGCGGAGCCGATCCTGCGGAGGAGGGTGTTGCCCACCCCGGCGAAGCGGACGATACCCAGTTCACTCGAGACGTGGGCAATGCCCAAGGCGGCACCAACTGTTTCCTGCAGACTCTGGTGGATGGCGATGAAGAGTGCGGGGAGGCTGACGCGGGAGGTGGTGAGGTTGGTGCCTGGCGGCGCCTCGACCAACCGGGCCCCGGAAGTGGCGACCCGCTCGACAATCGCGACCGCGCGGGCCGCCGCCGCCGCTGCCCGCGGGCCGTGCCCGAGACCATCTGCAAGGACCAACCAGCAGCCGTCGGATGCGGGGAAGGCAGCGGCCTTGTCGCCACAGAGTGTCTCCCCGGGGAAGGCCCGTTGGTGCCAAGCGAAGTCGAGGGTTGGAAGGGTCATGTCTTCCATTTCCGGATGGTGACCCTGGTGCCCTTGCCTACCTCGGACCAGAGATGGAAATCATCCATCAGGCGCCTGGCGCCGGGAAGACCCAGTCCCAAGGTTCCCGATTCGCTGAAGTGATCCCTCATGGCCAACTGGGTGTCGGCGATGCCGGGACCGTGGTCCTCTGCAATGATCTCGATTCCCCTGCGTGCGCGGGACTCGACTCCCCTGATCCGCAACTGGCCTCGACCGGCGTACTTGAGGATGTTGCTGGCCAGCTCGGAAACGGCGGTCATGACGGAGGCGCGGCCGACCGGGTTGAAGCCGATGCGCTCGGCCAGCTTTCCCACGAAGAGGAGGGATGATTTGACGTCCCCCTCGTCGCGGACCGGCAGCACATGGCTGTCGCCCCCGGGCAAGTCCAGGGGACGCACCTCACCGGACATGGTCACCCCCGGGAGGCTGTTGGTGGTCTGTTTTTTCCTGCCCCACGGGTGGACAATCCAGCGGCTCCATTTCCGGCGGGTGATGCTCCTCCTCGAACATCTGAAGGGCATCATCGAGATTGAGGGCGCCGCGCAACTTGCCGGACTCTTCACCCATGGTGATCAGGGAGGCGACGATCCCGGGACGGAGGCCCGCGAGGATAACGGCGGCGCCAAGCAGTCCGGCCATGGCAGCGACACGGTCGAGGGCGCGGAATTCCTCGGGATCGAGAATTTCAAGCCCCGCGCAGTCGATCACGACACGCTTGGCCCTGGTTTGTGCCAGTTGTTCGAGCAGGTCGCGGCGGAACAGGGGCAGTACCTCACCCGAGATATCCGCCGGCAGGGTGGCCACCAGGCAGCCCCTGAACAGGTTCAGGGTGGCCCCTGACCTGGCAGCACCATGATGGATATGGCCGTCGGACATGGGAAAGCCCCGGGCAGCGTGTCAGCGTGCGGAGGAGGGCCGTGTCTGCAGCTCGACCCCCGTGCGCCGGAAGGCCTCCTCGAGGGCATCGCGGAGTGTGGCGGTGGTTTTCACATCACCCACATCCACGCCCAGTTCCACCACCGTCTGGGCGATGGCCGGGGAAATGCCGGACAGCGTGCACTCGCAACCCATGAGGCGGGTGGCCTTGGTGATCTTGATGAGATGGTTGGCGACGGCGGTGTCGACCACGGCGACGCCACTGATGTCGAGAATGAATATCTTGGAACGGGTTTCGGCAATCTTGGCCAGCATGGCAGTCATCAGGTCCTGCGCGCGGCGGGAATCGATGATGCCCACCAACGGCAGCAGGAGTATGCCCTGCCAGATGGTGGTGACCGGGGTGGACATTTCCATCATCGCCCGGTTCTGGTCGGCGATCTTCTCGTTGGTCATGCGGGAGAAGGTTTCGACGACGACGGCGGTGTCGAGATGGATGAGCTTGGTGACCGAACGGATGGCCGCGGCGAAATCGGCGGCGGACATGCCGGAGGGGACGGGCTGCTCGGCGAAAGTGGTCAGGCTGAAGTGCATGGCAGCAAAGTAGACGGGCAACCCGAGGCCGATACGCGCGTGCACCCCACCCACCTTGCGGCGGCGATCGAGGTAATCCTCGTCCAATTGACCGGTCAGGAAATCTGCCCAATATTCCTCCTGCATCTTGGCGGCCCGGGCCTGGCGGGCCGGATCGGAGAAGTGCTGCAGGTATTCGGGCTGGGTGCGCAACCACACGTAGAAGGCAGCGATGAATTCACCGACCCGGGGCTTGAAGTGTTTGCCCAGGTTGCGGATGCGGGTGAGGTCATCCGGGCCGATACCGTATGCTTCGCGGAGCTCCTCGATGGTGTAATGATGGTCGGACATGGAACAACCCCGGAAGATGTTTTGGCGTGAACGGTGGAATTTTCCAGCCATCCACAACAGATAGGGCATCCTAGCACGCACTGAAGCCTGCATTAAGTGGCAATCGTCAGCTAGGCATGGTGTTTTTAGCCGAGCCAGACAGGATAACCGGCAAAGCTGACAGGCAAACAGCAGCAGCCTTTATTGCACCAACCGGTCCGGCCATCCGGATATGCTGAAACCGTGGATTTGCGAGCAAACCGACAGGATGCGAACCGTGGAAGGCGGAGGTTGGGGGGGGAATTGGATCGAGGGCTTGGGTCATCTCCGGCAGGATGTGACCTGTCTAGCCATGCACCTGGGCAAATGGATTCTTCTGGTATTTCCGCTAGGCATCCTGGTGGGATCGGCTTGCGCCGGATTCCTTTGGTCGTTGGATGAAGTGACTGCTTTCCGGATTCGTCACCCATGGCTGTTGTGGTGCCTGCCGTTGTTGGGAGCCCTCGGGGCCCTGATGTACTGGTGGCTGGGGCGTGACGCGGAGGCTGGCAGCAACCTGGTGATTGACGCGATCCATGAGCCGGGTACAGGTATTCCGCCCCGGATGGCTCCCTTGGTCTACGCTGGAACCTTGTTGACCCATCTGGGTGGCGGATCTGCCGGCCGCGAGGGCACAGCGGTGCAGATGGGTGGTGGCATCGCCAGCGCCCTAGCGGGATGGTACCGCCTGGGTGGGACCCCGGACTGTGCGGTGTTGCTGATGGCGGGGGTGTCGGCCGGTTTCAGCGGAGTGTTTGGCACACCCTTCACGGCGGCGGTTTTCGCGATGGAGGTGCTGGCGCTTGGCCGAATCCAGTACATGGCGCTGGCCCCGTGCCTGCTCGCCGCTCTATTCGCGGACTGGGCCTGCGCATGGTGGGGTGTGGAGCACACGCATTACCACCTGGAATCGTTGGCTTCGCTGGGGAGCCACCTGGACTGGCGTTTGCTGGGCAAGGTTGCGGTGGCTGGGGTGGCGTTTGGACTAGCCGGGCGGCTGTTCTCGTGGATGTGTCACGCCTTGCAGTGGTTTTTTAAAAACCGTTTTCATTCGGCCTGGTTGCGTCCCGTGGCGGGGGGCTGCGGGGTGATCGGTTTGGCATACCTCTTTGGGCAGGACTACCTGGGACTGGGAGTGACCCCCGCCTCGCCCGGTGACGCGAGCATTGTCTCGGCGTTTGGGGAGGGGGGAGCGAGGCCCTGGAGCTGGTTGCTGAAAATACTGTTCACGGCGATGACCGTCTCGAGCGGATTCAAGGGTGGGGAGGTGACACCGCTATTCTTCGTTGGCGCCAATCTGGGCAACACCCTGGCCGGGCCCTTGGGCGCACCTGCGGACCTGTTCGCTGGGTTGGGTTTCGTGGCGGTGTTCGCGGCCACCGCCAACACGCCGCTTGCGTGCACGATCATGGCGGTGGAGTTGTTCGGCATGGGCTCGGGTGCGCAACTGACCTATTTTGCCACAGCCTGTTTCACGGCTTATCTTTTCGCGGGACATTCGGGCATTTACCTTTCCCAACGGATTGGCACCGCGAAATACACCGGAGCCCCGGGTTTGTCTGAAAGCACGTTGGGGCAGGTCCACCGCAAGTGAGCCGGTGGTATCGAGACAGTTGAATTCATTTCCAATGGCCCCAGGAGCAGCCATCCATGACGGAAGCCCAATCCATCCAGCGCCCAGGGGACTCGCTGTTGCGGTTGATTGGAGATACCCCGCTGATTCCGCTACATTTCGAAGAGGAATGCCGGACCGTGTGGGTGAAGTGCGAGTTCCTCAACCCGAGCGGCAGCATCAAGGACCGGCTGGCCCGCACCATCGTGGTGGATGCGGAAAATCGAGGCCTGCTGAAGCCAGATTCCATTCTCCTGGAGTGCACAAGCGGGAACACAGGGATAGCTTTTGCCATGATCGGGGCAGCCAGGGGGTATCCGGTCGCCATCGTCATGTCGGACCGGGCCAGCGGGGAGCGGCGGACCATTATCGAGCATTTTGGCGCCCGGTTGATCTTGTTTTCGGGCAAGGGGTATCAGGAGGGGATCGACATCACACGGCGAATGGCCGCTGAGGACGGGCGGTACTTTTTGCCCAGCCAGTTCGACAACCCACTGAACGCGTGGGACCACGAGCAGGAGACCGGTCAGGAAATCCTGCGGCAGTTGCCGGGAAGGATTGACGCCCTAGTATCCGGGTACGGAACCGGTGGAACCTTGGCTGGCTGCTCCAGGGCTTTGCAGGCAAGGCATCCGGCACTGCGTGTCGTCGCGATGGAACCGGCGGAATCGGCGCTGCTTGCCGGGGAAGAGGCTTGCTGCCACTGGATCGAGGGGATTGCCGGGGGTTTTGTGCCGCCGCTTCTGCGCGGATTGAAAATTGACGCGATCTGCAAGGTATCCAGCCCGGAGGCGATCGAGATGACACGGCGGCTGAACCGACGGTTTGGATTGCTGGTCGGTTCCTCCTCGGGGGCGAATGTGGCGGCCGCCCTGCGGCAAGCCATGGAGCTGGGCAAGGATGCCGTGGTGGTGACCATGCTGTGCGACCGGGCGGAGCGGTACTTCAGCACCAGGTTGTTTGCCAAGCAAGCCCCATGGGTGGACATCAACCAGTAACGCGAAGGCTATTCATTCACCATGGGTTCGGTGGTGGTCGCCACGGATGGCGAGAAGGATCAGGTTTGCGTTCAATGGGCGACGTGGTTCCTACCCAAGGATTCCGAGGGCAATTCCCCGAACAGCGAGCGGTACTGGCTGGAGAAACGGCCGAGGTGCCAGAAACCGAGTCTGCTGGCGATGGCCGCGACCTTGGTGCCCACGGGGTTGGCGGCCACCAAAGCCTTGCGGGCCAGGGTGAGGCGGTGGAGGGAGATGTACCGCTGGGGACCGACCCCGAAATATTCGAGGCACATGGAGCGCAGGGTGCGTTCGGAGACGCCGGCATTCTTGGCCAGCCCGGGCACGGTGGGGCACTCGGCGTCCTGGTCGAGGATGGCGGCCTGGAGGGAGCGGATAACGCGGCCCCTGTCGATGGACTGCCTGCCAGGTTTGGCAGACTGTCGACGGCGGGACAGCAGGACGGAGCGGCAGGCCGCCAGCAAGTCGTTCTCCAAAGCCGCAAGGGCCAGAGGCTCATGGAGAGTCTCGGAGCTGGTCTCGGCCAAATGCATGGCTGCGCAGACAATCTGAATCAGGGTTTTGAGATTAACGGGATCTGTTTTCATGACCCGGGAACCGGGCCACAGGGGAAGTGGTTCGAATTCCGGTCCCAGGCATTCCATTGCCTGGGCCCGGGGCAACCGCACGGAGCACCAGGCATGTTCGCTTGGGGAACGGATAACGAACTCGCTGCCCGGGGGAATGACCAGCACCGAGTCGGGACCCAGATCGATGCCGTTGCCGCTCTGCCGGCCGGACAGGGTCATGAAGAGCATCAGGTCGTCATGATTGGCGGCGCCCTCGGCGATCATGCCGCTGCGCTCGAGCCCCCTCTGGAGATGGATGCGACCGACGGAGTGATCCGCGATCTCCCAGTGCGGGACATCAAGGCGCGGGAGCATCAGGCGGACATCGGCATCCTGGACGGCCGCGCCGTACGCCTCGAACTCCCGGAAGAGGAAAGATGGCATGCCCGGTACTCCGAACGGCCGGAGGCGGAGGTGGGTTCAGGGAAAGGGCGGTCCCAACCCGGTGGGTTCAGGACCGCCCGCGGTTTTCAGCGGAGGCGACTCAGTTGCCGCCCCGGGTCGATCAATTGCCGCCCTGGGGGCGGGTGACGGCCTCCATGACGCGATCGAGGTTGAAGCTGCCGGGCTTCTGGCGCGGGGGAAATTCCCTGAAGCTCTGCAGCCACTGGCCGACGTAGGCCCCCGCCGGGGCGATCATGAACATGTGCTCCAGGTACCAGCGCTGGTAGTCCATACCGATGTCGTGAGCCAGCTCGAAGGGATCCATGCGCAGATTGGTGACCATGGGGGCCCGGAGCTGCTCGAACGGCTGCTGCCAGACATGCAGACCGTGTGCGTTCTGCTTGAGGAAGGTGATCTTCCAGTTCTGGAAGCGGAGGGCGGCCACAGAGCCGTCGTCTGTCCAGTAGATGAACTCCTTGCGGGGCCAGGCAGCCTCGCCCTTGAGGGCCGGGATGAGGTTGTAGCCGTCGAGGTGCACCTTGTAGGTGCGATCACCGATCTGCTTGCCCTTGAGGAGTTCCTCCTTGACGGTGGTGTCGCCCGCGGCGGCCATCAGGGTGGTGAGCATGTCCTCGTGGGCGCAGGTGTCATTGACGATGGTGCCGGGCTTGATCACTCCGGGCCAGCGGATGGCGCAGGGGACACGGTAGCCGCCCTCCCACTGGGTGTTCTTCTCGCCGCGGAACATGGTGGTGCCGCCATCGGGCCAGGTGAACGCCTCGGCACCGTTGTCGGTGGAGTACATGACGATGGTGTTGTCCTCGACGCCGAGCTCCTTCAGCTTGGCCAGGAGTTCGCCGACCTGGCGATCGTGCTCGACCATACCGTCGGCGTAAATGCCCAGGCCCGTCTTGCCCGAGACCCCGTCCTTGAGGTGGGTGAAGATGTGCATCTTGGTGGAATTCCACCAGACGAAGAAGGGCTTGTCGGACTTCACGGCTTTTTCCATGAAGGCGAAGGTCTTGGTGTTGACTTCCTCGTCGATCGTTTCCATGCGCTTTTTGGTGAGGGGACCGGTGTCCTGGATGCGGCCGTCAGCGAAGCTGTGGATCACGCCGCGGGGCCCGAACTTCTTCTTGAACTCCGGATTCTTGGGATAGTCGGGGTGCTCAGGCTCCTCCTCGGCGTTGAGGTGGTAGAGGTTGCCGTAGAACTCATCGAAGCCATGAACCGTCGGCAGCATCTCGTCGCGGTCGCCGAGGTGGTTCTTGCCGAACTGGCCGGTGGCATACCCCTGCGCCCGCAATAGCGTGGCGATGGTGGGGTCTTCCTTCTTCATACCTTCGGGCGCGCCGGGCAGGCCGACCTTGGTGAGACCGGTGCGGATGGGTGACTGTCCGGTGATGAAGGCGGCGCGACCGGCGGTGCAGCTTTGCTGGCCATACCAATCGGTGAAGAGGGCACCCTCACGGGCGATGCGGTCGATGTTGGGCGTCTTGTAGCCCATCATGCCCATGTTGTAGGCGCTGACATTGAACTGACCGATGTCATCCCCCCAGATGATGAGGATGTTGGGCTTTTTGCCATTCTGGGCGACCTTGGCCGAAACCAGGTGGTTGTGATTGTCGAGAGCCTGCGCGGCACTGCGGGAAAGGTTCCCCTCGCAGCAACCCCCGGAGG
>CAWUOE010000124.1:0-8782 GCA_963923355.1 uncultured Gemmataceae bacterium
AGCGTGGAGTCATCCTTCCAGACCATGGAATCGACCGAACGGTCGAGCCCGGCAGTCAGTGATTTGGGCTGGGCAGCAAGTGTCCCGTCAGGGTTGGCGGGAGCCACCCACAACTCCCACTTATCGGCCTCGTAGCCGGGGCGGCGCTGGGCGCGGTAGGCCAGCAGTTTGCCATCCGGGCTGAACAGGGGCGCGTTCTCGGCACCGGTGGAGCCGGTTTTCAGGCCCTGCCAATCCGCGGTGCCGCCGGAGACAGGAACGCGGCACAGTTCGTGGCGGGTGTTCCAAGCCTCGTCCTCCTTGGGAACGGCGGTGAAGACAATGTGGGTGCCATCGGGGCTGAAGGTGAAATCATCGCCCACGGAGAAGGTGCTGGAAGTGGGGTAGGCGTCGCGGTCGCCGGGGGTGATGTCCTTCGGCGCGGGCATGGGGCCACCTGCCAGGACCGGTTCGATTTCGATGACAAACAGGTGCTGGCGGCGATCCTCCACGTACTCGTCCCAGTGGCGGTAGAAGAGTTTCGTGAAGACCTTGGCCTTCACCGGGTTCTTTTCCTGCTGGTCCATACGCTGCTTGTTTTTGGCGTTGCTCTCGGCGAAGGGCAGGGAGGAGTATTCGGGCCAGACGCCCGAGACGAAGGCGATTTTCTTGCCATCTTGTGACCAGACCGGGTTGGCGACGCCGGTGGCGATGTCTGTGAGTTGGCGCGCCTCACCCTGACCGGTGTAGAGCCAAAGCTGGTTGGAACCACCGCGCGCGGATTCGAACACCATCCGTTTTCCATCGGGCGACCACCGGGCACCGCGGTCGCGTTTGCCGGAGGTGGTGATCTGGTCGGGCTTGCCGGCCGAGGTCTGGAAGTAGACGGCGGTGGCGGATTTGTTGTCGGCGAGGCTGGGAGTGGCCAGCGTGTATGCCACGCGCGAGCCATCGGGGTGGATGCGGACGTCGCTGGCCCGTTTCAGTTGGAAGAAATCTTCCAGGGTCATGGGGCGGCCAGCCGCCCCGGCATCGTTCACGCCGGCACTCATCATCACCCCCAAGGCCAGGATGGCCCCACACACCTTGCCTGTCCGCCGGAGCCCTGCCCCGGCGACGCACCATGGATTGGACATGCTGAATTCCCCCGCCGGTCTGGTGGATCCGGGCTTTGGACCAAGTGGAGCCCCTCCTATTGGAGTAGACCAAACGGCTTGGAAAACCAGTTCCCGGTTTTCAGGTGGTTGGGGAAAGCTCCGGGAGGCGGGACCGGGGGGCCCAAAAAGAAACCAGCCCTTCCCGGGGGGAGAAGGGCTGGTGAAAACCTGCAGGATGTTGGTCCACGGGGGGTGAAACCGAGCATCCGTTAAGCGAGGGCCAGGATCGGGGGGATCTGGTTCCTCTCATCCCTTAGACCTGTCTCGGGGGAGTTCCGGGTTCCTCGGGGGGAAGAAGCACCGGAAGGTCACTGGGAACGGAAAAATTTAAAAGCATGTGCTGTGCCAAACTTGGGCCCGGCCGAGGGCAAACTATTTAAGTTGTTTCCAAATATGCAGTTGTGGCAAGCGAAAAGCGTTTGATTTCTGGCGGGCGGGCTTGCCGTGGTCGGGGAATTTTTTCAATCGGTAAGATTTACAGGGTCTGGAACCAGGCGGGAGGCCCGAAAACGTGGAATCCCGTGTAAATTTTTCAGCAGGGCTGAACCAGCCTGCTCCCAACCTCCTTCATTCCCCTGTCGCATTGTTTTTTTCGTGGCGGGGTTTTTGGGAAGGGTGTGGGTCAGAGAACCGGGCTGGCTTTCCATCACACGACACCCATCGGACCCTGGGACACATCCGCCATGGCCGCCGACCTCGCCAACCTGACCAGCCGCTTTGAAGCCGAGCTGGCGAAGATCCCGCTGGTGGATTCCCACTCCCATGTGCCGGGGCCGGACCCGGTTTCGCGGACACTGGATGACATCCTGGGGTACCACTACTACACCGAGCTGGCCCACTCGTGCGGGATGCCGAAGGACTGCTTGGCCAAAAGTCATGATCCCTCGGCCCGTTGCCGCGAGATTCTCAGCCATTTGCCCAAGCTGAAAAACACGGCCCAGTACCGCTGGTTCACGCATATTTGCCGAGAATTTTTGGGTTTTGGAGGGGCGCACCCCGACGCGAGGCATGCCGAGGAATTGTGGCACGAGGCGCGCACGGCCTTTTCCCGGCCCGATTGGGAGAAGACCGTCTGGCAAAAGACCAACTTGGCGTGCGTCTTTCTGACCAATGACTTCGACGATCCACTGGAAGGGTTTGACACCACCCGCTACATCCCGTGCCTGCGCACCGATGACCTGGTTTTCCACCTGCATGATCCGGCCGTCCGGCAGCGGCTGGAGAAGGCGACCGGCATCGCCCCCACGAGCGCCGCCAAGGCGCGGCAGGCCATCGACAAGCTGTTCGTCCATTTTAAGGCGAAGGGTGCCCGCGCCTGCGCCATTTCCCTGCCGCCGGCCTTCACCCCCGCGCCAGTGCCGAATGCCGACCTGGATCGCGCGCTGGCCAACCCACAGGCTGGCTGCGCCGATCTGTCGCGGGGAATTTTCTGGGTCCTGGCGGAGCATTGCCGGGACCACCACCTGCCCTTCGACCTCATGATCGGCGTGAACCGGAGGGTCTATGCGGGCGGCGTGTTCCAGGGACAGGATCTGTTCGACCGGCGCACGAGCCTGGTGCAGTATGCGGCGCTGTTCAATGCCTTCCCATCCGTCACCTTCCCGGTGTCGGTGCTGGATGGGGCGCAGAACCAGGAGCTGGCCAGCCATGCCTGGATTTTCCCGAACGTGGTCGCCCACGGGCATTGGTGGTACGCCAATGTGCCGTCGATCATCGAGCGGGACCTGAGGGACCGTCTGAACGCCGTGCCGGCGGTGAAGCTGATCGGGTATTACTCCGACGCGTACAAGCTGGAGTTCATCTTGCCCAAATGCTCCATGTTCCGGGGCATTTTGAGCCGTGTTTTGGCTCAGGATTTCGTGGCCCCGGGAGCCTTGACCGAGGAGGAGGCTGTGGCTGTGGCTGGGCAGCTGCTGGAGGGCAATGCACGGCGGCTTTTCCGCCTGCCGGCAAGCGGTCCCGGGCCGGATTGAGAGCGCGGGCTTGGGATGCCTTGCGGCCCCCGGTTTTTCCCGGGGAAAAACCGGAAACCTGACCCCTGAAAAAACCCGCCGAAAGGCGGGCCGGGCGCTGATTTTTCCGTAGAATAAACGAATGGCACCAATCGGGGCCGGGGGGCCTGCCGCCACGGCGATTTGCCCCCCGAAATGGCCCCCGCGCCACCGGAATAGTCCGCCGGCGCTGACCGTGAGCGAGGACAGAACACTTGGCCGACACAAATCCCCCCGCCGGCGGCCCCGGCGACCCGTTGGTACCGCAGCCGCTGGACATTGCCGACGAGCTCCGCGACAGCTACCTGACCTACGCGATGAGCGTCATCGTCAGCCGCGCCCTGCCGGATGTGCGCGACGGGCTGAAGCCGTCCCAGCGCCGCATTTTGGTGGCGATGAACGACCTGAACCTGGGGCCTGCCAGCGCCACCAGCAAGTGCGCCGGCATCGTCGGCGAGACGATGAAGCGGTACCACCCGCACGGCGAGCAGGTGATCTACCCCACCCTGGTGCGCATGGCCCAGGACTGGAACATGCGGCACCGCCTGGTGCACAGCCAGGGCAACTTCGGCTCCATCGCCGGCCTGCCCCCGGCGGCCATGCGCTACACCGAGGCCCGCCTGACGCCCATCTCGGCGCTGATGCTCGAGGACCTCGAGAGCGAGACGGTCGACTTCATTGACAATTACGATGGCAAATATCGGGAGCCGCTGGTCCTGCCCTCCCGCTTTCCCAACCTGCTGGTCAACGGGTCGGACGGCATCGCGGTGGGCATGGCCACCGAGATCCCCCCGCACAACCTGGGCGAGGTGTGCGACGCGGCGATCCTGCTGATTGATGACCCGTCGGCCAGCATCACCCGCCTGATGGAGGTGCTGCCGGGGCCGGATTTCCCGACCGGCGGCGTGATCTGCGGCCGGCAGGGGATCCTCGAGGGGTACACCACGGGCCGCGGCCGGGTGACCCTGCGGGCCCGCGCCTACGTGCACCAGGAGGGGCGGCAGCAGCAGGTGATCATCACCGAGGTGCCCTACCAGCAGACCCGCAACCGTCTGGCTGAGAACATCGGCGACCTGGTCAAGAGCGAGCGCATCAAGGGGATCTCGGCCATCCGGGACGAGTCGAGCCAGCGCACCGGCGAGCCGGTCCGGCTGGTCATCGACGTGAAGCGCGACGCCGACCCGCACTTCATCCTGAACCAGCTCTACCAGTACTCCCCCCTGGAGCGGACCGCGTCGATCATCCTGCTGGCGCTGGTGGACGGCCGTCCCCGGCTGATGACCATCAAGGAGTTGATCGAGTGCTTCCTGAAGCACCGGGTGGAGGTGATCAGCCGGCGCACGCAGTACCTGCTGCGCAAGGCGAAGGAGCGTTGCCACATCCTGGAGGGGCAGCTCATCGCCATCAGCTCGCTGGACGAGGTGATCGCGATCTGCCGCTCGTCGCCCAGCCGCCAGGAGGCGAAGGCCCGCCTGACCAGCATGTCCGTCTCCGCGGCGGTGCTGGGCCGGGCCCTGGGTGAGGAGGGCTTCCACGCCCTGCAGCGCGAGCTGGGCGAGCTGCCGGAGTACCGCATGACCGAGGCGCAGGCCGACGCGGTGGTGCGGCTGCAGCTCGGGCAGTTGGCCGCGCTGGAGCGCGACGAGATCCTGCGCGAGTTCCAGGGTCTGCGTGGGGACATCAACAGTTACGAGACCCTGCTATCGGACAACAGGAACATCCTGGCCCTGGTGCGCGAGGATCTGGTCCACCTGAGGGACAAGCACGCCGACAAGCGGCGCACCGAGATCACGGGGGAGGAGGCCCGCCTCAACCGCGAGGACCTGATCGAGGAGGCGCAGATGGCGGTGACCCTGAGTCACCAGGGCTACATCAAGCGGATGCCGCTGGACACCTTCCGCACGCAGAACCGCGGCGGTCGCGGCGTGTCGGGCGGAACGACGCGCGAGGAGGACTTCATCGAGCAGTTCTTCTCGGCCAGCACCCACGCCTATCTGCTCTGCTTCACCAACCGCGGCCAGGTCTACTGGCTGAAGGTGTATGACATCCCCGAGGGTTCGCGGACGTCGCAGGGCCGGTCGATCGCCAACGTGCTGTCACTGCGCGAGGGGGAGAAGATCGAGTCTCTGTTCGCGGTGCGTGATTTCGCCGCGTTGAAGGACCACAGCCTGATCATCGCCACCAAGAACGGGGTGGTGAAGAAGACGCCCCTGGAGGAATACAGCCGCCCGCGCGCCAACGGCATCATCGCCGTCAACCTCCGCGAGGAGGACGCCCTCATCGGGGTGGTGCTGGTGAAGGAAGGGGACGAGGTGATGCTGGCGACCAGGGGCGGCATGACGCTGCGGTTCAGCGAGGCCGACGCCCGGGATGTCGGGCGCAATTCCACCGGCGTGCGCGGCATCAAGCTGATGCCCGACGACGAGGTGATCGGCCTGGTGGTCACCGAGCCCGAGGGCCAACTGCTCACGGTCTGCCAGAACGGCTACGGCAAGCGAACCCCCTTCGGTCCGAATTCCGCCGGGGGCGAGGCCGAGGGCGGCGACGGGGAGGAGGCCGAGGAGACGGCGGCGGAGGCCGTTGAATCCGGCGATGGCGAGGAGTCGGCCCCCGCTTCCGCCATGCGCTATCGCCTGCAGCGCCGGGGTGGCAAGGGCGTCCGGGACATCAAGACCGAGGGGCGCAACGGCCCGGTGATCGCGGTGGCCGCCGTTCGGGACGGCCAGGATGTGATCCTGGTGACCAAGAACGGCATGGTGAACCGCACGCCGGCCGACCAGATCCGGCAGTGCGGGCGCAACACTAAGGGAGTGCGCCTGATCAACCTGAAGACCGAGGACCAGTTGGTGAGCGTGGCTGTGGTGGAGCAGGACCCGGAACCGCCGACCGACGAGTCCGCCGGCCAGGAATCTCCGGCCGCGCCCGACACGGAGGCCTGATCCATGCGGGTTCTGGTCACCGGGGGATACGGTTTTTTGGGGGCCTGGATCGCCCGGGACCTGCTGGACCACGGCCACGAGCCGGTCTTGTTCGACCTGGCGAGCACGCCGCGCCGCCTGGAGATGGTGCTCAGCGCCCGGGAGATCGCCGCGCTGCCCTTCGCCCAGGGGGATGTCTCCGACAGCGAACGTGTGCTGGCGGCCTGCCGGGAACACTCGGTGGGTGGCATCATCCACCTGGCCGGGTTGCAGGTGCCCACCTGCAGGGCCAAGCCGATGGAGGGTGCGCGGGTCAATGTGCTGGGCACCCTGGCGGTGCTGGAAGCCGCCAGGCAACTGCCGGCGCCGCGGCCCCGGGTGGTGCTGGCCTCGAGCGCGGCAGTGTTCGGCCCGCCGGGGATGTACGGCCCCGGCCGATTGGCCGACCAGGTGCCGCTGCGGCCCGGAACCCATTACGGCTGGTTCAAGATCTGCAACGAGGGCAACGCGCGTGTCTACAGCCTGGAGCACGGCCTGGAGACCGTGGCCCTGAGGCCCTGGACGGTCTACGGGCCAGGCCGGGATGTGGGCATGACCAGCGAGCCCACCCGCGCGGTGAAATGCCTGGCCCTGGGCCGGCCCTACCGGATCAGCTATGGCGGCGTGCAGGACCTGCAGTTCGTGGGGGACATCGCGCGCGCCTTCGTGCAGTGCCTCACGGGGGCCTACCGGGGGCCGGAGGCCTACAACCTGCGGGGCGCTGTGGTGGACATCCGGGAATTCCACCGTGCCCTGTGCGCCGTGGAGCCTTCGGCCCGCGAGCTGGTCACGGTGGGGGAGAGCCAACTGCCCATCGCGCCGGACCTGGACGATGCGCTGTTGCAGTCGCACTACGGCCCGCTGCCGCCCACGCCGCTGGAGGAGGGTCTGCGCAAGACCCTGGCCATGTTCCGGGAGCAACTTGCCGCCGGCACATTGGACACGGCTGATCTGGGGTAGTTGCCTGGTCGGGGGCGAGTTTAGGCGCCTGGCGAAAGCGTGGCGCGGCGGATGATCCGGGGTTGATTCCGACTTACACACTCCGGCAGGCGGAGTCCATGCATCGCATTCGCATCCTGCTCTGCCTTGGCGCGCTGTTGGCTGGTTGGAGCCAATGCGTTGCCGGCGCCGATGAGATGGTGGACTACCAACGGCAGATCCAGCCGATACTCCTTGCCAAATGCGGACGATGCCACGGCGGCGCCAACCGGAAGTCCGGTCTGGACCTTCTCTCGCCCACCGGCCTGCTGAAGGGTGGGGAAGGCGGGCCCGTCCTGGTTCCCGGAAAGCCCGACGAGAGTTCCCTGCATGCGCGGGTACGCGACGGGGAGATGCCGCCCGGTGGCAAGGACCGCCTGTCCGAGTCGGAGCGAGAGCTGTTGCGGCGCTGGATCGCCGAGGGAGGCAACCTTCCAATCAAGGCTGGTGACCCACCCCTCACGCAGCATGATGTGATCCCGATATTCCTGCGCCACTGCGCACCCTGCCATGGCCGTCACCGGCAGGAGGCCGGCCTTGACCTGCGCACACCCGCCCAAGCCTTGCGCGGAGGAAAATCAGGGCCGGCAGTGATTCCGTGGAGGCCCGAGGAAAGCCCGGTGATCCGACGGATTACCCAGGGCCAAATGCCTCCGGCAGCCAAGCTGGTGGACGCCTGCGTGAAGCCTGTCGATTCCAGCGACCTGGCAAAGCTCCGCCGCTGGATAGCCGAGGGTGCCCGATCGGTGGATGTCCAACCGGATGTCGCGACCAACCTTGCAGACACCCTGGTAACGGACAAGGATCGGGAGTTCTGGTCATTCCGGTCGCCTTTGCGCCCACCGGTCCCCACAGTCGGGGATGGCGCCAAAATCCGCAATCCCGTGGACGCGTTCATCCTTCAAAAGCTAGCGCAAAAGGGCTTGACCCTTTCCCCCGAGGCGGACCGCCTTACCCTGCTGCGACGGGCAACCTTCGACCTGACCGGCCTACCGCCCACGCCCGACGAGGCGCGGGCTTTTTTGGCGGACCGTTCACCCCGGGCCTATGAGAATCTGATCGACCGGTTGCTCTCGTCCCCCCGCCATGGAGAACGCTGGGGCCGATACTGGCTGGATGTCGCAGGGTATGCGGATTCGGAGGGCAAGCGCGAGCAGGACCTGCCCAGACCCCACGCGTGGCGGTACCGGGACTATGTGATCCGGAGCTTCAACAGCGACAAGCCCTACGACCGTTTCCTCCTGGAGCAGTTGGCCGGCGATGAGTTGGCGGATCACGAGCGCGCCGGTGAGATCACCGGGGAGCTGTCGGACAACCTGGTGGCGACCGGTTTTCTGAGGATGACCCCTGACGCCACCTGGGCCAACATCACCGGTTTTCTGCCGGACCGGCTTGAGGTGATGGCCGACCAGATGCAGGTGCTTGGTTCGTCAGTGCTGGGTCTCACCCTCCAGTGCGCCCGGTGCCACACGCACAAGTTCGACCCAATTCCCCAACGTGATTATTACCGTCTGCTCGCGGTGTTTCGCGGTGCGCTCGATGAGTATGACTGGCTGAAGCCGGACATTCGCCCCGGCATCGGGCCGGAAAGTGTCGATGTCGCCCCGGCCCGGCTTCTACGTTGCGTGCCCACTGCCGAGCGCAAGGCCTGGGAGGCTAAAAAGGAAGGGCCCGAACCGGGCATTCAGGCGCTGTGGGACCGGGGAGAACCTTCCCCGGC
>CAWUOE010000125.1:0-8755 GCA_963923355.1 uncultured Gemmataceae bacterium
GATAGCGTAGCGTCTCGTGGGCTCGGAGATGTGTATAAGAGACAGGGCGGGAAGCCCCGAAGGGGGGGTGAACGGTTCGACGGGACGGGGTAGGATCCGGCTGCCCGGGTTGGCCAGGCGGTTGCGGTTGAGTCGGTTGCGGTAACGCTCCAGGAGAGGTGTGAGGCTGGAGAGTAGCTCCTGGTGGGGGAAGGTTTCCGCCGGTCCGGGCCCTGGCTTGGCACACAAGTCAAAGGCTCCCAATTCCTTGGCCTGACGCACCACCTCTGAATGAAAATCGATCTGTTCGCCGAGGGTCAACACGCCCACCGGTTCGGCCGGTGCGCGTTGGGCGTTGATACGCTGGATGCGCTTCAGGGTTTCGATCCCGGAAAGGCCGGGCATGTCGAGATCAAGCAGTACGAGGTCGGTGGGGATGGATTCGAGGTGGGTGAGTGCCTTCTCCCCGCTGAAGACCGATCCGACTACCCGGACCCACGGAAGGGATTCCAAGGCAGATTGCAAGGCTGCCCGGAAAATCCGGGAGTCGTCCACCAGCAGTACGCGCAAATCATTGGTCATAGGGACATTCTAATGGCCAGCCATGGCGGGGATACGGTTCCATGTGGAACGGGGAACCCGGAGGCCAAGATCATTCGATGCCCAGTTCGCCGACGGATTCATCCAGTGCTTTGCAAAGGTCGGCCAGTTCGAGTGCGGCAGAGTTGAGATGGGTGGCCGAGCTGGCGTTCTGGTGCGAGGCATCCGAAACGGTGTGGATGCTGCTGGCGATCGAGCCAGTGGCAGAGGCCGCCTGGGTGGTGTTGGCGGAAACATCGGCGGACCCACGCGCGGCCTCGCCGGCATTGCGCGCCATGTCGGAGGTGCCCTTGCCCACCTCGCGAATGGAGGCAGCGATCCTTGAAGCGGCACTGTTGGCCAGGGCGGCGGAGCGGGTGATGGATTCGGCCAGCTCCCTTTGGGACTCCACAGAGAGGGAGATGCGCTGGGAGGATCCGTTGAGCGCGGTGAACGCTTCCTGGACACGGCGCATCGCCTCAACCGCCTCATTGACCGAGTTCTGGGTCTCGGTCATCCGTCGGGCGATCTCGGCGGCCGCCTGACCGGACTGCTGTGCCAAGCCCTTGATCTCACCGGCAACCACTCCGAAGCCCTTGCCTGCCTCGCCTGCGGCAGTGGCTTCGATGGTCGCGTTGAGCGCCAGCAGGTTGGTCTGGAGCGCCATCGATTGGATCATCCCGGTGACCTGGGTGATCTCCTGGGAGCCCCGGTGGAGCGCCGCCATGGTGGCGGAGGTTTTTTCGGCCAAGGTCATCGCCTCGGCCGCCTGGCGTGAACCGGCTTGCGCCTCCGCAGCCACGTTGGTCAAACCGGAGTGGATCGACTCCACGGCGGTGCGCACGGCGTTGACCGAGGAGGAAGCGGCCTCCGCCTCCTTGCTGACCGAATCGATGTTGACAGAAATCTCCTCGGAGGCCGAGGAGATTCCGGAGATATTGACGCTGACCTGTTCGGCGGTGCCCGCAACGGTCTGGATGGCCCGGTTCAGCTCCTCGGTTGCGGATGCGACGCTTGCAGTCTGTGTGTTGGTTTCCTCACTGTGGCTCATGAGGTCTTGTGCGAGGCCCTTCAGCCTCAGGCCGATGGAGGTCATCTGGCGGAGACCCTGGACCACCATGCTGACCGGAGCGACAATCGCCTTGCGGGTGAGCCAGGCGGAAACGAGGCCGGTCAACAAGCTGATCAGGCCGGCTCCTGCCAGAACCATCCTGGACTTCTCGAAGGCGTCTTGGGCTGATTCCTTTTCGCTTGTGAGACGGGCATTGAGCAGATCGATGATCTGGCCAAGGAGTTTGTCGCAGGCCAGTCTTGCCTTGCGCACCGGCCCGACACTGGCCTGGATGGCGAGGTTGGTGGTGTTGGCGTGTGACAGTTTTTGGATGGATGCAGCATACTCGCGGATCTTGTCCATGGAAGCCAGGGCTAGATTGGCGTCAGCCCTGCGCTCGGAGGTGACCTGGGCCTTGAACGCCTTGAGGGAAGCCTCGGCCCGATTCAGGAGTGATTCCAACTGGGTGTCCAACTGCGTCATCTGGACTTCGTCCAGAGCCCGGTTGTGTCGGGCCAGCAGAATGGCAACCTGATCGAGGTGGTCCTGGACGGTGAGGGCCAAGGTGACCAGTTTTGGATCGGGCGTGCCATCGGAGTCGCGGGTATGCCTGGCGATCTCGGCCATGGCCGGCAGTAATTGGGTCTCCCAAACAGCCCATGCCTTGAAGTTGGTGTTCTGCACTCCCAGGTCGAGGGCCTTGTCCTGCTCGGTGAACAACTGGTCCAAAGCGCGGTCGGTCTGGGCGAGGAGGTTCCGTTCCTCAGTGAAGCCTCCAGCCTCGAGGCCGCGCTGGAGATCGGCCCGGGCTGCCTGCAAAAGGGTACGTGATTCCAGGGCTTTCGCCTTGAATTCGCGCGACTCCTGATCGTCATCGGAAATGACTGCGCCCTTTTCGGCAAGCACCCCCTCAAGGATGATGCGGCGGACCACGCGGGCGGAATCAAGCGACTTGGCAGCATGATCCACCAGACGGGTGATCTGGGTATTGAACTGGCCGAACTCCCAGATGCCGAGAGCCGCGACGAGCAGGTTCAGCACCACCAGCAGGCCCATCCGCCAGTAAAGGCGAGCCACGATACTGCCAGTGAAAGGCGACGCGGAGGTTTTCCTTAGGGACATGGCTGGGCGCTCCTTAGCGCAGTCGGAAACGGGTCATGGAGGAATCCATCCGGCTGGCGATGGAAGCCAATTCCTCCGCCGAGGAGTTGAGAGTGGTGGCGGACTCGGCGTTGAGTCGCGAGGCCTGGGAGACGGACTGGATGTTGTCACTGATGGCGCGGGCAGCCCTTGCCGCCTCGGCGATGTTGGCCGAAACGCTGTTGGCGCCCCGGGCGGCCTCCCCGGCGTTGCGTGCCATGTCCGAGGTGCCCTTGGAGACCTCATTGATGGCTTGGGCGATGCGGGCTACCGCCTGATTGGCCTCATGGGCGGCCCGGGTGATTGATTCTGCCGCGGTCTTCTGTGATGCCACCGATTCAGAGATACGGTCGGACCCATTGGCCAAATCGTGGAAGGTGTTGCGGATGTCCCGGATGGTCTCCACAGCCTTGCGGACAGATTCCTGAACCTCGTTGATCTTCCGGGTGATCTCGCCGGCGGACTGGCCGGATTGCTGGGCAAGCCCCTTGATCTCGGCGGCCACCACTCCGAAGCCCTTGCCGGCCTCGCCGGCGGCAGTGGCCTCGATGGTGGCATTGAGGGCAAGCAGGTTGGTCTGCAGGGCTATGGCCTGGATGGTGCCGGTCACCTGGGTGATCTCGGCGGCGCTGCGGTCCAGAGCGGTGATGGTGTCACTGGCGCGCTCGGCCAGGTCGCGAGCTTCGGCGGTGCGGCGAGAACCCTCGTTGGCTTCCTGGGCCACGGAAGCCAGGGAGCTGTTGACCGCCTCGACGGCACGGCTGACCGAGTCGACGGATCCACTGGCCGCGCTGGCGGAGGAGGAGATACCGTTGATGTTGACGGAGATCTGCTCGGAGGCGGAGGAAATGCCGCTGACGTTGACACTCACTTCCTCGGCCGCACCGGCCATGGATTGGATGGTGGAGTTGAGCTCCTCGGCCCCGGCGGCCACGCTGCCGGCCTGGCTGGTGGTTTCCTCGGCCTGGCTCATCAACTGGCTGGCCAGGCGGTTTAGCTTCCCAGAGGAACCAGTGACCCCCTCAGACCCGGTTCGCACATCCCGGATCAGGGAGCCCAGGTTGTCACTCACCCTGTCGAGGGTGGTCATCATCCTGCCGATCTCATCCTTCTGGTCGATGGCGACATGGTTGGCGAGGTTGCCCTCCGCCATGCCGTTGAGTGCCTCGACCACCTGGGCCACCGGTCGGGTGATCCCCCGGTTGACGAGGTAGCCGAGCAGGCCGCCGAGGAATACCGCCAGCAGGGCCACCAAAACGGTAACCATGACGGATCGTTGGTAGGTGGATTGCGCGGAGGCCTTGTCCTCCTCGAGGTGGGAATTGAGACTTTCGATCAGATCCTGGATCGCCTTATCCGCCGTCTCGGTGAGGTCCGCCCCGGTTGTGGAACTCAGATTTTGAGAGAGATTGCTGGTATTCAGCCGGGACAAGCGGATGAGTTCCTGGATTTGCTTCCTGATCTCCGGAAGTTGTGCTTGAACCCCGCGCAGATCTCCCCTCTCGTTTTCGGACTGGGTTTCCATCGCCTCCCGAATGCCGGATTCGAGGTCCACAGCGCATTGGTCCAGGCGTTCTTCGATTTTGGACATCGCGGAAGCATCGAGAGCGTCGATGTGATCTGCCAAATGAATCCTGAGCCGATTGAGGATGTCCATGCAGTTCATGGACGCGCGGAGGCGGATCGCCTCGCGCCGTACCTTCTCCGGGTCCTTTCCATCCCAGGTGGCAATCGACTTTTGGGCGGACTGCGCCTGGTTGAGTAGAAGTGACCGGGTTCTGGCAAACTGATCCTGAAGATCGCCATTCAGTATGGCCGCTGCTTTGGTGTTTGAATTTTGGACAGTGAGTTCGAGGACTTTGGCCTGGTTTTTCACCATCTCAGTCCAAGCCCGCTTGAAATCGTCATAGCTTCGCCGTTCGGTGGCTGATTTAGAACGGTTGAGGGCCGATTCCAATTCCGCCATGAACTTGGCGGTCCGCGTGTTGAAGTCACGGGACTGGTTGGCCAAAACCAAGGATTCCTTGTCCCTTTCCTCCAGGAGGCTGGACCGTTCTGCCAGTACTGAAAGGAGCATCTGGTTTCTGGCCCGGGCGGCCGACACCAATGCCTTGGCGGTGTTTTCCACCATTTCATCCATCGTCGCATTGATCTGGCGCAGGACCACCATACCGAAAATGGCGACAGCCGCGGTGGCCGCCAGAAGGGAACCGACCAGGATGGCGAGCTTCCAGCCGATGGGCAGATTCTTCATCACTTGTTCTCCAGCGTGGTCGCATGGGTCGGGGCCTGGCCTGGTACCGGTCCGTTGAGGAGTGCCTTGGCCTTGCGGTACATGAGTTCGGGGGAAAGCAGGGGGAAGGAGATGCCGTTGTCGAGGGCGACAGCCTTGACAATCCCCTCGTCGGGTTCGTGGGGGGTGATGTGCCTGTCCGCCAGGACCCGGGTATCGTCAAGCGAGTCCACCACGATGCCGAAAGACTCGCCCTGGGAGGGACGGAAGACGATGAGCAAGTCCTCCGGCCCGGGCTTCCTATCGGGCAGGCCCAGAATTCTGCGGATGTTCAGCAACAGGTACAGGGAACCGCGGAGATTCACCAACCCCAAGACCTCCGGGGGGGTTCCCGGAATTCGAACGGTCTGGGTGAATTGGTTCGCCTCACGGATGGCCAACATGTCGATGCCGTAGGTCTGGTCATCGAGGCGGAGCATGCAAAGCGTGGTCTGGCCGGTTTGCTGGTTCATGGCCGGGTCACCCCCACCAAGGTGGATTCGAGCAATTGTCCCGGGTGGACCACGAGAACCAACCTGTCCCCCAAACGGGTGGACCCCAGGATGCCCGGATGGTCAAGCGGTGGCGATTCGAGCGCCAGGGGGATCATGGTGGTGTCCAATATCGCGGTGGCGACCAGCGCCTTGCCCTTGGGGCCCTCTCGCGGGGTGAGCAGGAACAACTCGGAAGGCAGGGTGTCCGGGGCGCCTACTGGCATAGCCTCATCGGGAAACACCATGGAAAGATTGCCGGTATCGAGCCGGGCGATCCAGCGCTCGCCGATCCGTTCGATTTGAACGGGTAGCACCCGATCCACCCGTTTCAGCAGGGACAACGGGACCGCGAAGCGTTCGGCTGGACCAAATTCGAAGACCACCGCCGATTGGGACGGCACTTCCATCCTGCTGGGTGCTGCCGTGGCATGGGAATGGTTGGCTGCCAGCAATGCGGGGCCCGCCGCCCGGACAACTCCTTCGATGTCCAATATCGGGGCCGGCAACCCATCTGCCAAAACAGTTGCGCCACCGTGCAGTCCCAAACCTCGCAGCAGGGGATGGAGGGGCTTGACCACGATTTCCTGGCTGCCATTCAGCTCGTCGACCGCCAGCGCGACAACCCGTTGGCCGGACCGAACCACGGCAAGAAAACCGGAGCGATTGAAGTCGGGTGATTCGGCTGTTTCCAGTCCGAGGACCCTACCCAGATGGATGACCTCAAGGGGCTGTCCTCGCAATTCGACAAGGAAACGTCCACCCATGGGGCGCGCGCGCAGGTTGGCAGCGCTGATCAACTCCAGAAGTTCACGCTGGGGGATGCAGACCCGTTCCCCCGAGGCGCGTACCACCAGGGCGGGGATGATGGCCAGGGTGAGTGGAAGCCTCAGGGAGAAGGTGGTGCCCTGACCGGGGATGCTGTCGATCTGAAGGGTGCCGCCGATGGACTCGAGATTGGTTTTCACCACATCCAGGCCAACCCCGCGGCCGGATATGTCTGTGACCTTTTCGGCGGTGCTGAAGCCCGGCCGGAGGATCAACGCCTGGGCTTGGCTGTCGGTAATACCCTCGAGGTCTTGGGGGCCAAGAAGACCTTTTTCCAAAGCCTTTGCCTTGATCCGGCCCGGATCGATACCCCTGCCGTCATCGGCCACACGGACCAGGATTTGGCCCCCTTCCTGCCGGGCGCTCAGGTCGAGGTTGGCGACCTCGGTCTTGCCCGCAGCCGCCCGGACGGTTGGTGTTTCCAGGCCATGGTCACAGGCGTTCCGGACCAGGTGGTTGAGTGGGTCGACGAGTTTTTCGAGCACGCTTTTATCCAGTTCCACCTCGCTGCCGGTGACAGACAGATGAATGCGCTTGCCCAGGGACCGGGCCAGGTCGCGTACCATGCGGGGGAACCGGTTGAACACCGTGCCGACCGGCTGCATGCGTGTCAGCATGACCGCCTGCTGCAGGTCGGTTGTGACGGAGTTGATGCGCTGCAGTAACTGGCGTCCACGGGCGTCGGCCGGAGTAACCAAGGTCTCGAGGGCCTGGTTGCGTGCCAGGACGAGTTCGCTGGCCAAATTCATCAAACGGTCGATGACCTCGACCGGCACACGGATGGTCGCCGATTTGTCTGTTCCCGTTGCCTCGGGGACGGGGGCGGGCTGCTCGACCGTTGGCTGTGTCCGTTGGGTTTGGGTTCCCGCCCCGGGAGATGCCTGGCCCGGGGCATCGGGCCGGCCACTAATAATTACATTTTGGATCTTTTGTATCAGATCATCATGGGAGGCGGGCGCGTCGGATGGAAGGGAGTCGACCGCGGCGCGCAACCGGTCGGTCACGCGCAGCAGCAGGTCGGTCACCTGCCTGTCGGGGGTGACAGTCCCCTTCCGCAACCCGTCCAGCAATGTTTCCGTTGCGTGGGCGAGGCGCTCCAGGCCGCGAAAGCCGAGGAATCCGGCGCTACCCTTGACGGAATGGGTGGCCCGGAACAGCGGGTCGATACCACCTGCGATCCCGGCATTGCCAGCCGATTCCAAGGAAAGGAATCCTTCGGACAAGGTACCGAGGTGCTCCCTGGCTTCGGCCATGAATTCCTGCAGCAAGGCCGGATCAATCTGGGGCAGACTGGTGCCAGGCGAGGGGGTTGGGCTTGAAGGCCCTGGACCCGGACCATTATTCGCTGCTGCGGGCGGACCCTTTCCGGTGGCGCATGCCTTGAGTTGGTCCATCAGTTCCCCGTCGTGGGGAGCAACCGATTTCTCACTGTCCGGCAACCCGTCGACGCGGGCCAGCAGTCGATCGGTGACCTTCAGCAGCAGATCCGTTACCTGCGGGGAGGAAGCCACGCTTCCCTTGCGCATGGCGTCGAGCAGGGTCTCGGTGGCGTGGGCCAGGTCCTCCAGGTGTTGCAGGCCGAGAAAGCCAGCACTGCCCTTGATGGAGTGCATGGCGCGAAAGAGTGGATTAATACTGGCTTGTAGCTGGCCCTCGGGCAGGTTTTCCAATGCCAGCAAACCATCCGTCAACGAGGAGAGGTGCTCCCTCGCTTCGGCGATGAATTCAGCAAGAATTGCCGGATCTTCCATACCCATGCTCGGGAGAAAATGGCCAACCTGAATATTATGGTTAATCTCAGGTGAATTTGCGGTGTACTGGCCGGAACTTTAGCGAATCTTCGACAGAAAACCTGTCGAGGGGGCCAATTGTGACGGTTAGGCCCGGTAGACTGGAAATATGTTGCAACTTTGGATTTTGGTAGCAGCCCTGCCCTTACAAACGGGCCCGTGGACCTACTGCCCTGGCGAGGAATGGAATGCCCTGCCAGCAAGGACCCGGGGATTTGTGAGGGATTTGCGAAATGCGCGACTTTTAACGGTTGGACCGGAAAAACTGGCAGGTGGAACCGATGCCCGGCGTGCCTATGAGCAGGCGCTTGGCCTTTTGCCCGAACGGAGCGGGAGAAAAAGCCCCAATCCTTGGGCTGATGAAACTGCCCTGAGGCTTCGATTGGGTGACCTGTCCGGGGCCGAGGACAGTGCCCGCACCGGACTGTCCCTGTTCCCACGGGACAGTCGGCTTGCGCTGATGATGGCCCTCACCGCGCACGCGCGCGAGGATTGGCAAGGGGCGGAGCGGGCCCTGGCCGTGGCGATTTCTTTGTCGCCGGATCCCGAGTGGAAGAAGAAGCGCCAAGATCATCTGGCCTGGGTGCGGGGAAGGGCGACTGGTCCGGGCCCCTGGATTCGACGG
>CAWUOE010000126.1:0-8742 GCA_963923355.1 uncultured Gemmataceae bacterium
CCGATGGGCTGGCCCCGCCGATCACCACCGCCGCTATCGCCCCCAGTTCCATGCCGATACCCGCGTTCGGGTCGGCCGAACCCAACCGGGCGGTCTGGAACAGACCCGCCAGGCCCGCAAACGCCCCGCACAGTGCGAAGGCGACGATTCGCACCCGTTTCGGGTCCACACCCATCCGCCAGGCGGCCTGATCGTTTTCACCCACCGCCACCAACCGCCGGCCCAACGTGGTGTAGATCTGCAGGGCCTGCCCCGCCAGTACCACCATCCCGGCCACCAATGCCGAAGGGCTCAGTTGCACCCCGGGAATCGGCGCGCTCAAGCTTTCCAGTCCTTCCCCCAGGTAGCGTGTCTGGCTTCCGGAAAGCAGGTAAGCCCCGCCCCGGGCCGCCTCCAGCATCCCCAGGGTGACTATGAACGAAGGGATGCCCGCCAGCACACTGACCGACCCGTTCAGCAGGCCGCAACCCGCCCCGACGACCAGGGCCGCCAGACACCCGCACCAGACCGGCCAGTTCCATTCCCCCAGGCAATGCCCCAGAACAACGGTGGCCAATCCCACCACCGACCCCACCGACAGGTCGATGCCGCCGGCCACCATCACCAGGGTCATGCCGCAGGCCAGCACCGCCAGGTCGGGGATTTGGTTGCCCACCAGGGCCAGTGTGGCGGCGGACAAGAACCGGGGCTGCAGCCAGCCGAAGCCGGCGACCATCAGGGCAAGCACCAGCAACAAACCACCCGCCTGCCCCGCGGAAAACAAAACCCCTCCGGACCGCTCCCCGCGGCTCACGGCAGTTTCTCGCGCGTGATCAGATCCACGGGGGTTTCCTTGTCGCTGTCACCGATCTTGTCGTCCAGCAATGCCAGCGCGGTCTCGATGCCGTACACCGCCAACTGGTCCCCGTGCTGGTCGGCCGTGGCCAGGATCTCGCCAGCCTTGATGGCGGCCTGAACCGCGCTGATGTTGTCAAAGCCGACAATCTGCACCTTCCCCACCTTGCCCGCAGCTTTCACCGCTGCCAGGGCGCCCAAGGCCATGTTGTCGTTGCAGCAGAAGACCGCCTTCAAGTCCGGGTACGCCGTCAAAAGCGATGCCGTCACCAGATTGGCCGGCCCGGTCTCCCACTGGGCCGACTGCGATTTCACCAGCCTGTGCCGCGACTGGAAGATCGCCTTGCCGAAACCGTCCCGCCGCTGCTGGCTGTTGAACGAGGTGACCACCCCCTCCAGGATCGCCACTTCCGATCCGGGGGGCAGCTTGTCGGCCAGATACTCCCCCACCTTCTGCGCCCCAGCCAGGTTGTTCGGTCCCACAAACGGGATTTTCAGCCTCAGCTTGTCCAGAACTTCCTCGTCGAGCTTGTTGTCGATGTTGACAATTCGGACCCCTTGGTCCGCCGCCCGCTTCAGCGGGGTCGCCAGGGCCTTGGAGTCCGCCGGGGCGATGACGATGGCATCCACCCCCTGGGCCACCATCTCGGCCACCAGGGCCGATTGGCGGGTGACATCCCGCTCATCCGGGATGCCGTTCACAATCAGGTCATACTTGCCGGTGTTGGCTGCCTGGTGCTTCTTGGCTCCCTCGGCCATGGTTCCGAAAAACTCGTTCGCCAACGATTTCATGACCAAGGCGATCCTCGGCTTGGCCGACTTGTCGCGCCTGGCCACCGGGCCCGATTGGCTCCCGCACCCGGTCAGGCCGGCCGGGACAACGCCGGCCCCCACACCGATCAAGCCGCCCAGAACCGCCCGTCGTGTCGTCTCAAGGCTGTCACTGCCCATCGTTGGTACCCCGTTCAAGTTTCGCCCATCAGCCGGCAAGCCATTTTTCCATCTCTTCACGCGTGGGCAGCGAGGGCTGCGCTCCCGCCCGGCTGGCAGCCACACCCCCAGCCGCGTTGCCCGCCCTGATCGCCTCTGTCAATCGGGCCCCCCCAACCAGGGCCAAACCCATCGCCGCCACAAACGCGTCCCCCGCGGCGGTGGCATCCACCGCCTGCACCGGGAAGGCGGCAACGCTATGAAAAGTTCCGTCCAGATCCAGCCCGACAGCTCCCTGCGCCCCCAGCGTGATCACCACACGTTGGGCCCCGCGTCCGCGCAGGTTCTCGGCTGCCAGGCGGGCCTGTTCCGCATCCGCCACAGGCATGCCGGTCAGTTGGGCCGCCTCGCTCTCGTTGACGCACAACACATCCGCCAGCGCCAGATCCACCTCCAGGTGCCTGGGAACCGGCGCGGCGTTCAGCACGCTGAACACCCGGTTCTCACGCGCCGCCTGCAGGGCGGCGCGGGCGGGCCCCTGCGGGGTCTCCAGTTGCACCAGCAACAGGTCGCTGGTGGCGATACCGCGCTCCGCCCTGCGGATATCCTCCAAAGCCAGTTCGCCATTGGCACCGGGCACCACGATGATGGTGTTCTGGCCGCTTTCTTCCACCGCGATGATGGCGGTCCCGCTGGTCACCCCCAGGGTTTCGGGGATGTCACCAGTGTCCACCCCGTTGGCCTCCAACTGCTGGCGCAGCAGGATCGAGGGCGGATCATCCCCCAACCGGGCGATCATCCGCACCACCGCGCCCAGCCGCGCGGCGGCCACGGCCTGATTCGCCCCCTTGCCCCCGGGAATGCGCTCCAACCGCTCGGCAATTATGGTCTGTCCCGGCTTGGGCAGCTCCACCGCCCGCACAACCAGGTCCAGGTTGATGGACCCCACCACGGTCACCACGTTCCGTTTGGGCAAGGGAGGATTTGCCATGGCTTACCGCCCTTCCCCAACGGGCCCACCCAGCCCGCCTGGCGGTTCGCTGCACAGGTGGCTGAACGCCTCGCGTGTCCGCGCTGCCTGCTCGCGGGTCACCGTGAGGTACCGGTCCCGGCCGTTCGGCTCCTCGGTGAAGAGGGTCTCACCATCCTCCTTCACGGTCACCCGGCCCGGCTTCGACAGTCCGAAATAACCGCGGTCCGGCCGCGCCACAAACAGGGCGCTGGTCAAATCCCAGCAAGGCCGGTTGTGCGGGGGCGGCTCATAGACGATGTAGGACTCGGCCACCAAATGCTTGGGGGTGTAAGCAAAGTCGCGCAGGATGCTCTCGGCCGGATACGTTATGGCCAAACCCACCTCGAACCCGCTCCAGTAAATGGGCGTCGGCCATTTCTCGGCAAGCTTCCGGCAGGAGGCAATATCCTCCACCACGTTGTATTCCTTGTGGATTTTCCCATCAATCTTCTGGAAGGCCCCCGCCATGATCGACAGCTCCTTCACCTTGGCTTTCACCAGGTCCACACCCGCCAGGGGTGAGAGGGCATCCGCGGGGCTTTCCAGCAACCGGGCCAGATTGGTGGAAAATCCCACCTGCACCACCGACACGGACTGATCCCGCGCCATTGCCAGGGTCCGCCTCAGCACGGTCACCGCATCCGGCACCCCGGCAGGTTTCCCCAGCGTGGGACCCACCGGATACAGGTATTTGCCATTCTCCTGCCGTTCCACCAAAGGCAGGAACTTGCCCGCCTCGCGTGTTTTGCCATCACGCACCACGCCGATCGGAATACCCGGCCGGCGGTAATACTGGTTCAGCGCGCTCACATAGCGTGCTGCCAGCGGGTGGTCCTTGGTGATCGTGACCGCCAGCAGATCCACTTCCTGGCGGCTTGCCAGGCTGTGCAGCATGGCCATGGCCAGCACATCGTCGCAGTCGTTGCCGATGTCCGTATCGAAAATCACCGGGACCGGGCGCGTCGGCGCGGTTTCCTTGCCCGCCCCTTGGCTGTACCCCCGGCCCGCCACCACCAAAATGCCTGCCAGCAGGCAGCCGGTTCTCCATCCGCCCATGCGCGCATTCCCCCGGGTTGTCGCCCTGACCTGCCAAGGCCTCACTCTAACGGATAAAGCCGCGATTTGCCTTGATTTTCATCAGGCCGACCAATCCCAGCCCAGACTTCCAAAACTGCCAAAAACCCCTTCCATCCATCGCCTTCGAACGCTGGCAAGGCCCTTTTCCTTCCGGTAGATTGAAGGGAGTTCCGGCCCGATTTTGACATCAAGAAACGTGAGGTTTCCACCCATGCGAAGTTGCCTGGCCCTGGCCCTGTGCGCCGCCTGCCTGGCCCTGCCCCTGTTTGCGGAAGATTGGCCCCAATGGCGCGGCCCCAACCGCAACGACCAGTCCTCCGAAACCGGCCTGAAAAAATCGTTCGACGGCAAGGCCCCCCCGGTGGTGTGGGAGATCAAGAACGCCGGCGTCGGTTACTCCGGCCCCTCCATCCACAAGGGCAAGGTCTACCTGGTCGGCGGCACCATCGAACCGCAAAAGGAGGAACCCAAGGAGAAGACCGAGGAGCCCAAGGGCAAGGGGCGCCGTGGCGGCCCCGCACAGAAACATGTCGATGAGGTGTTCTGCCTGGACGAGTCCTCCGGCAAGGAACTCTGGCGCGTCAAGGTGGGCAAGGAATACGAGGACAACGGTTCCGACTCCAACTGGGGCGGCGGCCCTCGGGCCAACCCCACCGTCACCGAGGACGGCCACCTCTACATCCTCGGCATCCGCGGCGATGTCTCCTGCCTGAAATCGGCCGACGGCTCGCTGGTGTGGACCAAGAACTACGAGAAGGATCTGGGCGGCAAGCTGATGAGCGGCTGGGGCTTCAGTGAGTCCCCCCTGGTGGACGGCGATCGCCTCGTCTGCGTCCCCGGCGGCGACAAGGGCTCCCTCGCCTGCCTCAACCGTAAAAACGGCGAGGTGATCTGGCGCTCGGCCGACTTGAAAGACCCCGCCGGTTACTCGAGCGTGGTGAAGGCCAACCTGGCCGGCGTGGACCAGTATGTGGTCCTCACTGGCAGCAATGTGGTGGGTGTGGCCGCCGACACCGGCAAGCTCCTGTGGAAATACGACTGCAAGGACCGCTACCGCGTGGCGGTGATCCCCACCCCCGTCATCGTCGGCAAGGATATGGTTTACGCCACCGCCGGTTACGGCGCCGGCTGCGACCTCATCAAGATCAGTGGCGACTCCGCCGGCCAGAAGGCCGAGAAGGTGTTCTCCAACCGCGACCTGGCCAACCACCACGGCGGCGTGATCTACAAGGATGGCTTCATCTACGGCCATGGCGACGGCAAGGGCTGGATCTGCCAGGACACCAAGGACGGCTCCACCAAGTGGTCCAGCCGCGGCAACAAGGCCCCCGAAAAGGGCTCGGTCACCTACGCCGACGGTGCCCTGTTCTGCTACGGCGAGGATTCAGGCACCCTGGTGGTGGTGGACGCCAACCCCAAGGAATACAAGGAGCTCGGCCGCTTCAAAATCACCGGTGAGACCAAGCTGCGCCGCCCCAGCGGCAAGTTCTGGACCCACCCGGTTATCGCCAACGGCAAGCTTTACTTGCGCGACCAGGACCTGATGTTCTGCTACGACATCTCGGGCAAGTGACCCGGGCTTTTCACCCCTGAAGCAACTCGCGCGGGGCCGGTCCCATCCGGGACCGGCCCCTTCCCCTATCTCCACCATCTCCGGCGGAACCCTCCCATGCGCCTGTCCCTGTTCGCCCTCACCCTGTCGCTGCTGGCTGTCACCAGTTCCAACGCGCGCGACCGCTGGACCCCCGAAAAAGCCCAGGAATGGTGGAAGAATCGCGGCTGGGTTTCGGGTGCCAACTACCTGCCCAACAACGCCATCAACCAGTTGGAGATGTGGCAGGCCGAAACCTTCGACCCCGCCACCATCGATCGCGAGCTCGGCTGGGCCCGCGACCTGGGCTTCAACAGCATGCGCGTTTTCCTGCACCACCTGCCCCATGAGCAGGACCCCGCCGGTTTCCTCGAGCGTGTCGACAAGTTCCTCGCCATTGCCGCCAGGCACAAAATCGGCGTGCTGTTCGTCCTGTTCGACAGCTGCTGGGATCCCAACCCCCTTCTCGGAAAACAGCGCGAACCCAAGACCGGCGTGCACAATTCAGGCTGGGTCCAATCACCCGGCGCGCGCGACCTGGTCGATCCCAAGCGCCACGCCGTGCTCGAACAATACACCCGCGGCGTCATCACCCGCTTCAGGAACGACCCGCGCGTCGACGGCTGGGATGTCTGGAACGAGCCCGACAATCAAAACGACAACAGCTACGGCAAGAACTGGCTCAAACAGGAACCTCCCCGCAAGGTGGAGCGCACCCTCGAGCTGCTCGCCAAGGCGATGCGGTGGGCGCAGGAATCAGACCCCGCGCAACCGATCACCTCGGGTGTCTGGATCGGCCAATGGCCCGAGGAGGGCAAGCTGTCCCCCACCGAGCGGGTGCAGATCGACCACTCCGATGTGATCTCCTATCACAGCTACGATCCACTCGACCGTTCCCGCAGGTGCGTGGAGAACCTGCGCCGGTACAACCGTCCCATCCTCTGCACCGAGTACATGGCCCGCCCTCAGGGCAGCACCTTCGATCCCATGCTGGGCTACCTCAAGGAGCAAGGCGTGGGGGCCTACAACTGGGGCTTCATCGAGGGCAAGTCCCAGACCAACTACCCGTGGGACTCGTGGCAGAAACCCTACAAGGCCGAACCGCCGGTCTGGTTCCACGACATACTCCGAACCGACGGCAAACCCTACCGCCAGGCCGAGGTGGACTATATCCGCAAGGTGACAGGCGCCGCGAAATGATTCGCTGACTAATAAGACTTTGGCGACCTTTAATTTATTTTTAATCGCCCCGGATGGCTGTACACATTCATCCCATCAGCCTTGGCAAAACCCACCAAGGTGATCCCGTGCTCACAGGCCAGGTCCACCGCCAGGCTGGTCGGTGCCCCAACGGCTGCGATGAGGCAAATTCCCGCCACCGCCGCCTTCTGGATGATCTCATAACCCACCCGGCCGGAGATCACCAGAAGGTTCTGGCTCAAGGGCATCGCCCCACGCATCAGGCTGGCGCCGATCACCTTGTCCAGCGCGTTGTGCCGGCCCACATCCTCACGCAAAAGAATCAGTTCTCCGCCTGATGAAAACAGGCCGGAAGCATGCACCCCGCCCGTCAGCCCGAAAAGGCTCTGCCCCTCCCGGGCATGGGCCAAGAGGGTGGTGATAAGCCCCGGGCTCACGGTCCAGTCAGTCATACCGCCCTTGGCACCACCTCGCACCGCCAGCGATTCAATCGAGCGTTTGCCACACGCCCCGCAACTGGCAGTGCTGTAAAAGAACCGCTCGATACCCCGCCCGCGCGCGGGTGTCTCCAGCCGCACTTCCACCACCGTCCCACCCATGCCATCCGGGGGCGCATCCTCCACGCGTTCCACGGCCAACACGTCGCGCGCGGCGTCGATCACCCCCTCGCAGTACAGAAAACCCGTCACCAATTCCCGGTCTTCCAGGTCACCGCCAGGTGTCCGCATCAGCACCGCCGCGGGGCGCCCGTGAAGCCGAATTTCCAGGGGCGCCTCCATCGCCACCCAGTCATCCCCTCCAGAGCCGCTAGGGGCACCGTTCCGCAGGCGTTGAACCGGTCGCCGGCCCAACCCCGGGTGCTCCTGCCCACGCTTGGTTTCTCCGTCCATCCTGTCACCCGTATCGCCCACATTCCACTGGCACCCATCCTACCGCCCCAGCAGGATCGGCGACATTTCCCGCCACCCGCCACCGTCAGGAATCAGTGTTTCGACCGGGTCCCCGTACCGATTAGAATTGAAGAATCTTTCGTTTCGGTCTTTTTTCAGCCCGATTTTTTGACCCCCTCGGCAAGGTGCGCCATGATCAGCAAAAAATCACGCCCCGGTCGCCCCCGACTCACCCACCCCCTGGTTCGCGAGGCCACCGGCCTCCGCCAGGCCTCATGGGACGAGGCCCTGCAGCGCATCGCCACCGCCCTGAAGGCCAACCGGGCCCGCCATGGCGACAAGGCCTTCGGGATCTTCAGTTGCTCCAAGAGCACCAACGAGATGAACTTCGTGGCCCAGAAGTTCTGCCGCCAGGTGATGGGTAGCAACAACATCGACAGTTGCAACCGCACCTGACACGCCCCGAGCGTCGTCGGTCTGGCGACAGTGTTCGGGATGGGTGGCGGCACCAATAGCTACACCGAGATCGAGGAGACAGATGTCATCCTCCTGTGGGGCTCCAACGCCCGCGAGACGCACCCGATCTTCTTTCACCACCTGCTGAAGGGTGTTTACAACGGCGCGCGCCTGTTCGCCATCGACCCCAGGCGCACCAGCTCCGCCCGCTGGGCCGATACCTGGGTTGGCCTCGATGTCGGCACCGACATCGTCGTCGCCAACGCCATGGGCCGCGAGATCATCGCACAGGGCTGGCACCACCAGAAGTTCATCGGCCATGCCACCACCGGCTTCGAGGCGTACCGTCAGTCCGTCGAACCCTTCACGCTGGCCGAGGCTGAACGCCTCAGCGGCGTGCCCGGGCAGGTCATCCACGACATGGCCAAGGCCTACGCCACCGCCCGTCGCGCGATGATCTGCTGGACCCTCGGCATCACCGAGCACCACAACGGCGTGGACAACGTCTCCTCGCTGATCAACCTCGCCCTGCTCACCGGCCATGTCGGCCGCTACGCCAGCGGTCTCAACCCCCTGCGCGGCCAGAACAATGTGCAGGGCGGCGGCGACATGGGCGCACTGCCCGACCGCTTCCCCGGCTTCCAGCATGTGGAGGTGGAGGCGAACCGCCTCAAGTTCGAACAGGCCTGGAACACCAAGCTGCCCCCCAAGCGGGGCTGGAACCTCACCGGCATGCTCAACGCCATGGGCAC
>CAWUOE010000127.1:0-8735 GCA_963923355.1 uncultured Gemmataceae bacterium
TTTCCAAGCCCAATGATGTTTTCAAGGTGTTTATCGAGAACGGTAAGGATGGTTCCTGGTCGCTGATGGCGGATGGGAAGGTCATTGCCAAGGGGCCCAGCACCATCAACCCCGACTCAAAACCAAAAACCATTGATTTCTACATCATCGAAGACAACGGCAAGCGTGTCGATTTGCAGGGTATCTACGAGTTGAATCAGCGCAGTCGGAAACTTTGCTTCGCTGCCAAGGAAAAAGGTCGCCCCAAGGTGTTCGAGGCACCCAAAGGCTCCGGGAATATCCTCCTGGAATTGGAAAGGAAAGATTGAGAAAAAGGCCATTTTGCGGCATAGCCCCTGCTCACTGGTCCTCAGGTGCCTTGCCAATTTTTTGGTGGGCTTTTCTGGGTGCCAGGATCAGTAGGCTCGCTCCAAGCGTGACAAAACAAAAAACCATCAAACCCATCATCATGATTCCGATCAAATGTTGCCCAAAAGCTTCCATGCCTGAATAGCATCCGCGTGATTGTGGCGATGGGCCAAAAAACAACAGCCCGCCCCCAAAAAGACCCAACGTGGATGCCGCAAAGACGGATAGCCAGGCGAATGTAAGGATCCGCTTGTTGCGAAAGAATGTCAGGATCGCCGTGAGAACAGCTCCTGTGCCGAGACATAAGCCGGATAGCGTATTGGCCGAAAAAGCCAAAAATTCCGAACGGATCAACTCCGGTTCCCTGTAAGGATTCGGGTTGGACATGCTTTCAATGAGAGTACGGGCAAATCCGAGCGTGATTGCCAGTGCCACGGCAAGGACTATGGCGATTGCCAGAAAACAATATGCTTTTTGAATGAATTGCAAAACGGTTAGGCGGCCTGCTCCACTGTCCGTGGGCGGAGCACCTTTTTCCGGTTCCATGCCAGTTTCTCTGTCTGGCTCCTGTTCGGAATTCACTGCCTGGCTCTTTCAGGTAATGCGATGTGGTCAGGGTGATGACCTAACTGAGCAGATCATAAAGCACCTCTCCGGAAACCAACGGGATCTCCCTGCCCAGCCTGTCCGTGATCAAGGTATGCGGATCCACGCCCAGTTGGTGGTAAAGGGTTGCCACCAGATCGGCCGGGCGCACCGGCAAGGTGCTGGGCTCTGCGGCGTAACGGTCCGAGCTGCCGTGCACGGCCCCTTTCCTGAAACCGCCTCCCGCCACGATGCAACTAAATACCTTGGCCCAGTGGTCGCGTCCGTCACGCCCTGCGCCTGCTCCCCCCGGAACGGATTGCCCCACCTTGGGAGTCCGGCCCATCTCACCGCTCCACACCACCAGGGTTTCATCCAGCAGGCCCCGCTCCTCCAGATCATCCAGCAGGGCGCACAGCGCCTGATCCCCGGGAGGGCAAAGACGGGTCTTCAGGTCGATGAAATTCCGCGAATGCGTGTCCCAGTACACACTCACGTTGGTGATGCCATCGTTTTGCCAGTACACCGTCACCAGGGGCACACCGGCCTCCACCAGCCTCCTAGCTTGAAGCACGGATTGGCCATGAATGTTCAGGCCGTAACGCTCCCGTACCCGTCGTGGCTCCTGGCTCAGGTCGAAAGCCGCCGCAGCCTTAGGGTTCGAGAGCAGTCCCATGGCCCGTTCACGATGACGAGACTGGGCTGCTAGGTCACCCGGCGTGTGAGCGGCAATTCCACCCAAGGCTCTCACCAGGCCGGCGCGGTCGCTCATCCGCGGACCTGCCAGGTCTGCCGAGGGTGTGATCTCACCCACCGAATATCCGGCGCTGTTCGGATCGGCATCAATCCGCATCGGTTGCCACACCGGGCCCAGCCAACCGGCCCCCTGACCATGGGTCTCTTCCACAAAGCGCGGGGCCTTGTCGGGCGAGTGTGGCATCAGGTTGATGGCGGGTGGCAACGCGTTGCTGCCTCCCCGACCCATTCTGGCCAGTACCGAGGACATACCTGGGAAATCTTCCCGAAGCGGTTGCCCTTGGTTCAGCATCGGCTGCCCGGTCAGAAGCAGGTGGGGCGCGGTGGTGTGGTTCACATCCGTGTGGGTCATGGATCGGATCAGGCAGACCCGGTCAAGCCGCTTGGCGATACCGGGAAGGTGCTCGCAAACCCTCACCCCCGGCAGGGCCGTCTGAATCGTCGAAAACTCGCCACGGTATTCCACCGGGGCGTCAGGTTTCGGATCCAGGGTGTCCTGTTGGGCCGGACCTCCCCACAGGAAAATGAAAATGCATGCCTTGGCTTTTTGGGGTTTAGAGGGACTGGCCGATCCCGCTGCCAAAACAGTGGGCAGGTCCATCCCCAAAAGGGGCAAAGCCCCCATCTGGATTGCCCGTCGTCGGGATACAGGTCCTCGACCCATCATCTGTCCTGTCCAGGTCCGGCATTTTTAGGTGAAAAGTCACTTTTATTCTAACACCTGGTCTTCCGGGATGCCGTTTGCCCTCCATCCTTCGGAAGATTATGCTCAGTCTAGGTTTGAAACTCTTCTCCAGGAGGCAGCCATGCTGCGTCGTACCCTACTCTCCGTCGGAGTGGCAGCCCTGTGCGCCACCAGCCTTTTCGCTCAGGAAGGCAAGAAATCTCCCAAACTACTCGTCATCACCGAGTCCAAGGGATTTGTGCATCCCGTGGTGAAACGTCCAGCCCCCGACAAATTCTGTATTGTCGAGGAAGCTCTCACCAAATTGGGTAAGGAAACGGGCGATTTCGAGGCCGTCTGCTCCCAGGACAGCCGCAAGGAGATCACCGCCGAGAACCTGCAAAAATACGATGCGGTCTTTTTCTACACCACCGGTGACCTGCCCTGGAGCGAGACGCAAAAAGCCGATCTCCTCAACTATGTGAAATCCGGCAAGGGCTTCTCCGGCAGCCACTGCGCCACCGATACCTTCTACGGCTGGACTCCCTACGGCGACATGATCGGTGGCTATTTCGATGGCCACCCCTGGCACACCAAGGTCAAGGTCATGGTTGAGGACAAATCCAACCCCGCCACCAGCCACCTGGGGGAATCATTCGAGATCACCGACGAACTCTACCAGTTCCGCTCGCCCTATAGCCGCGACAAACTGCGCGTCTTGATGCGCATCGACCCGTCCTGGGCCAAGGAAAAAAGGCTCGATGAACTCAAGCAGATCGAAAAGCGCAGGGCGGACCTCGTGGCCAAGGCTGAAAAACTGGCCAAGGATGGCAAATCAGAAGAGGCGGAAAAAGCCCGCAAGGATTCCGAAAAAATCAAACCCGGCGTGCACCGCCAGGATGATGACCACGCCCTGGCCTGGGTGCGTGATTACGGCAAGGGCCGCGTGTTCTACACCGCACTCGGTCACCGGGAAGAGGTTTGGAAAGACCCCCGCTTCCTCAACCATGTGCGCGGTGGCTTGCAATACGCCATGGGCAAGGCGAAGGGTGATGCCTCCCCTCGCCCCGCTCCCTCTGAGTGAATGCCCCGTTATTTTTGGCCAAAAGGCGCGTTCCGGCTCCGGAACGCGCCTTTTCTCATTTGACCAGCCCCGACAAAGCCCCTAGAAGGGAATAGGCGGGTCCAGCCCGCGGTCTCACCTCCGGTTCAGTTCGAGGACAACATGGCTGCTTTTCGCAAGATATTCCGGGCCGGCCTCGCGGGCTTGGCCTGCGCCTTGATGGTTCCCACAGGTGGTCTGAGGGCTGCTGAAACCGCCCTCGACAGGTATGTGAAAAAACCCGACAACACCTACGCGTGGAAGGTGTTGAACAAGGTCGAGGCGGCAGGCACTACCCAGTTTGTCGTCGAACTCGTTTCCCAGACGTGGCGCAATTCCGCCGAGGTCAACCGCCCGGTCTGGAAGCACTGGTTGGTGGTCACCAAACCAAACAACGCCAAAAGCGACACCGCCTTCCTGTTCATCAGTGGAGGTGCCAACCGCGAAACCGACAAGCCGCCCGCGGGCGCCGATGCCCGCACCTTGGCCATTGCCAAGGCCACCGGGGGCGTCACCGCCGAACTGAAGATGGTCCCCAACCAGACACTCCAGTTCCTCGGTGACGGCGTCAATCGCACCGAGGATGATTTGATCGGCTTCACCTGGGATCAGTTCCTCAAGACCGGCGACGAAACCTGGCCCGCTCGACTCCCCATGACCAAAAGCGCCGTGCGCGCCATGGACTGCATGCAGGAACTGCTCGCCAGCGACGAGGGGGGCAAGCTGAAGGTCGAGAAATTCGTGGTTTCCGGCGGCTCCAAGCGCGGCTGGACCACCTGGACCACCGCCGCCGTCGACAAGCGCGTCGTGGCCATCATTCCCGCCGTGATCGATGTCCTCAACGTGCGCGATTGCATGCGCAACCACCTGTGGTCCTTCGGCTTCTACACCCACTCCGTGGGGGATTATGTGCGCCACAACATCATGCAGCGCATGGATGACCCCAGGCTCGAGAAGCTGTATGAGATCGAGGATCCCTGGTCCTACCGCGACCGGCTGACCATGCCCAAGTACATTGTCAATTCGGCCGGTGACCAGTTCTTCTGCCCCGATTCCTCGCAGTTCTATTTCAATGACCTGCCCGGCGAGAAGCATCTCCGTTATGTCCCCAACACCGACCACTCCCTCCGCGACAGCGACGCCACCGAGTGCCTCGCCGCGTTCTACCACACGGTGCAAAACGGCAACCAGCGGCCCAAATACTCTTGGTCCTTCGAGGCGGACGGCTCCATCAAGGTGGTCTGTGCCACCAAGCCCAAGGAGGTGAAGTTGTGGAAGGCCACCAATCCCAAGGCGCGTGATTTTCGCCTTGAGAAAATCGGCAAGGCCTACACCAGCGTCAATCTCGAGGACAAGGGTGAGGGGGTCTATGTCGGCAAAGTTGAAAAGCCCGCCGAAGGCTGGACCGCATACTTCGTGGAAATGACGTTCCCTTCCGGTCTTCCCCTGCCGTTGAAGGTTACAACCGGTTGCCGAATCATCCCGGAAATCCTTCCGTTCAAGAATCTCGACCCGGCAAAGGGCCCCCTCGAGGCCGAGCCCAAGCGCTAGGCTACGCTTGCCAAATCTTGCGGATCGCTCAAAGCCGGGGCGGCCGATTCGGTCGCCCCGGCTTTTTTGCTTCACCCGGTTTTGCTTCGGTCAAACTTGAAGAAAAATCTGGTTTTTTTCAAAAAAATGTGGGTTGAATTCACGTTTATCCAGCAAATTCAGAAACATCCCCACCAAAACTACCGATAGAGATCGTGGAGCCTTGCGCAAGCAGGGTATGGATACTCGTGGATGGGGTGGATGAGCGTGCCAAACCCTGCCGCCGCGCAATCGACAGGCAATCCCCAGGCGCACACCGCCTCCGGATTGCTGTTGCAGGTTGTCCGGTATGGCATCGCAATTGGGGCTCTCGTCACCGCTGGTGTCGCCGGCGTGTGGTGGTGGAACATCCGGGATATCTCCACCGAAAATGCTTACGTGGTCGGCAATGTCACACCCATTTCGGCCGAGGTTGCCGGCAATGTGGTCGCCTTGTTCGCCGATGACAACATGGTTGTCAAGGCGGGTGAACCCCTGCTGCAAATCGATCCAGTTCCCTACCAGTTGGCCGTGGATGAAGCCCGGGCTGATTACCGCAAGGCCCTCAAGGAACTCGAAGGAGCCGCCATCACGGTCCGCCTGACCGACCAGGACCGGAAATCCGGGTTTGATTCCGCCCAGGCACGCCTGCGTGAGCAGGAGGAATCCCTCAAGGCCACAGAACTCGAGGCCAACGCCCGGGAAAGTATCCACAACAAGGAGAAGGAAACCTTGCTGGCTAGCCGGGCCGAGGAACCCGGCCTGGTAGCCCTCGAGCGCAATGCCCGCGACTACTTCGAGCGCTACGAAAGCCTGGCCAAATCAGGCGACATTCCCGTGCAAGACCGCGATAACAAGGAGGCCACGTGGAAAGACTCCCTGGCCCGACTCAATAACCTGAAAAGCCGCATCGCCGCCCTCGAAAGTCAGGTCATGGCCAGCGACCTCGACAAACGCCAGGCCCAGGTCCGGGTGGAAAAGCAGAAGCGTGCGGTTGCCGATGCCCAGGCCATGGTGGGACGGGCGCAGGCCGCCTTGCTCCAACCCGACATCGCCGAGGCTGACCGCTCCGCGATCCAGCGCAAGGTGGACCTGTCCCGCGCCCGCCTGCAGCAGGCCAAACTGCGCCTGGCCAACACGCTGGTGCGTGCCCCCATGGCCGGCATTGTCAGCAAACGCACCGCCCAACTGGGCCAAACCATCGCCGGTGGCCAGCCGTTTCTCAGCATCACCCCTCTCGATCTCGACAATGTCTGGGTCGTCGCCAACCTGCGCGAAGACCAGTTGGCCCACACCCGGGTGGGCCAGCAGGTTTTGGTCACTGTCGATGCCATCCCCGGCATGGAGTTCCCCTGCTGGGTGGAGAGCTTGTCGGGCGGTACCGGTGCGGCCTTCTCCCTCTTCCCCCCGGACAACGCCACCGGCAACTTCACCCGCATCGTTCAGCGCCTGCCGGTCCGTTTGCGGTTTCAGGCGAAGGATAATTTTGAAAACCGCATCCGCCCGGGTATGTCCTGCAAGATCCGCATCGAGCCCGATGTGACCGTCCGAAATCCGGGAGCCAATCCATGAGGCTACCCGGCCCGAAAGGCTTTGGCCTGATGGTGTGGCTGGACACATGGGCCCTACCCGCGTCTCTCCCCGCGCAGGAAAAGGCGGAGGCTCCTCCTGTTCCCAACCTCGCTCCCCCGGCTGTGGATCCCACCCCGCCAGCAGGCGAGGGCCAGGCTCTGAATCTGCAACTGGCGCTTTCCAAAAGCCTGGCCAATGTGCGGGTCGTTCAGGCGGTGGTCAACACCCGCACCGCCACGGTCGGTCGGTTCGAGGCGCTCAAGCACTTTGTCCCCATGGCCAATTTGCCCCAGTTGTTTGTGGGCCTGCAAAACGCGTCCGGACGCGACGGCTCCGCCAGCATCTTTCCCGATGTCACAGGCGGTACTCCATTTTTCGGCGAGGGGCTCATCCACGCCCAGCTCAGCCGCGCCAATCTGTTCTTCCCGCTCGATCCCTCCGGCCAGATCACCGCGCTTCCCATTGCCGAGGAAGGCATCCGTGCCAAGCTGCTGATGGAGGAACTGGTCCGCCGTTCCCAGGTGGAGCTGGCGGCCCAAAGTTACTTCGAGGCCAAGCGCCTTCGCCACGCCGCATGGACGGCCAATCTCGCCAGGGATTTCGCCGCTTCTCGCGAGGCCCGTGTGGAACGCCGCCTTGCCCAGCGCCAGGTGCATGACGTGGAACTCACCGCCGCACGGGTGGACAACACCAAAAGCCGGGTCATGGTCGAGGAGATCGAGCGCGCCTCCCGCCTGGCGCAAAGGCGTTTGGGCCAAACCCTCCACACCAGCCGGCTATTGGTCCCCCAGGGCGGTGAACCCGTCGCGGTCCGTTTGGATGGCCCCTATTCGTTTGATTTGGAATCCACCGATGAAATCCACCTCGACTGGGTTGCCGACCTGCCGCAAACCCGCGAGGAAACCATCGAGATGGCCCGCCGCAAGCGGGTGGAGATCCGCATCCTGGTCATAGGTCTCAACATCGCCAGGCTCGCGGAAAAACGCGACCTGCTCCGCCTGATGGGTTTGGGCAGCCTGCCCCTGGGCCTGTCGTTCAAGAACACCACCATCCCCAACGGTGGCCCTGCCACCTTGGGCACCATCTTTGGCACCTTGTACGAGGTGCCGGTGGTCGATTTCGGCTTCTGGTCCAATGTCCGCCGAGCCCGCCTCGATGTCGTCCGCTCCCAGCTCGATCTGGAAAAAGTCTTGCTCGAGGTGGAGGAGGATGCCGGAAACGCCTGGGACCGTCTGCGCCAGGCCGAGTTTGAACATGGTCAAAAGCAGCGGGAAGAGGCGCTGGCCACCGAGTTGCGCGAGCGGGCCGGTCGCATGTTTGACCAAAAACAGATGATCGCACTCGATGTGCAGGAGGCTGATCTGGCCCTCAGCCAGGCTCAAACCAACCGCTGGACCGCATGGTACAACCTTCAGCTCGCACGTCTCGACTTGCTCAGGTCCACCGAACTACTGCTCGACTATTTGCGCGATGTGGGTATCGAGGCCCCACCTCAACCCGTGGTCGCCACCTCCAAGCCTTCCCTCTGGCACAGGCTCACCTGCAGGATGTTGCCCCACCATGAGCACGGCGAGGTGAGCCGATGAGCGGCCTGTCACTTTCCCGTCGTCTATTTTTGGCCGCCACCGGCGGATACTGCACTGCCAGGGTCGTTGCCCAGGAACCGGCAACCCTTCCAGCTCCCAAACCACTCACCGATCCGGCCCCACCCAAGCTGGCGCCCACGGTTCTGGTTGCCGGCAGCAGCACGGTCCTCCGGGTCAGGCAGGTGCTCCCGCACGATGGTTTGGCCCCGGGCGACCGGTTGCTGAACAGCCAATGCGACCTGCAGGTGGGTGACCGCTTTCTGGCCGAAATGGTCGACCAAGTGAAAATCGCTGGACAGCTACCGCCCATGGTCGGTGGTGAAGTGGCCGAAATCGTCGCACCGGGTCGGTTCGGCAAAAACGGCAAGCTGTACCTGCGCCTGTCGCAACTGGTCCGCCGCGAGGAGGACACTATCGTCCCCTGGACTCTGGACACCACCGATTTCGCCAAGCACCCGCACCTGCGCCGGGCCCTCATCAATGCCCTCTTTCTGGGCGAGGGTGCGGGCATGGGCATGAGTGCCGCCGCCCAGTTCAGTTTCACCGGCGTCAA
>CAWUOE010000128.1:0-8723 GCA_963923355.1 uncultured Gemmataceae bacterium
AGATGTGTATAAGAGACAGCCCCAGTCCTGACCGCGCGTGAAAAAGGAATCCGGCGGGGCTCCTGCCGACATTTTGTTGGCAAATGAGTTGCCAAATCGAAAGACATCAAACCCGTCTCCGTGCACCCCTATCGGCAAATCCAAATACAGTCCAGGACCTTCGGCGGACATTGCCCTGCTTGCCACAGCCGACACTTGTTCCTCCGCCCAAAATTGCCAAATCAACCTCCTCCTTGCTTGGATTACAAAAGCCGTAGAGCTTTCCAGGCCTGGATCAACCGTTTCCCAAACATGCCAGGATTGGCGGGAAAGGTCATGTTTTGCACGGAATTTCGCGTAATCCAAAACCCTTGGTTTTCGCTGAGTGAAAGCTGCCAAGGCTTGGGATCGAGGTCCCTCCCCCGGAAATTCATCCGCGAGAATCTCCAGCACCGGTCGGATATGGCGCATCACATTTTCGTGTTCCACCATGGAAGTCATTCGCAAACGCCGGCCTTCGGCAAGCCATTCAGCGGAAGCCATCCTTTCACGGGCTCTGGCCGATTGTGCCCATTCGGGAATCGCTTCCAAATCGAGGAACAACTCATTCCAAAACAATCGGGAGCATGGTGAGTAAGGGCTGGGCTCGCACGGGTTTTCTGAAAGCCCCGCCAGCATGGGCAAGGTTCCAACCAATCCCCCTCCCCTACTGGACGTCCACTCGAGAAGGTCACCCAAATCGGTGAATGTGCCGCAGCCCTGGTTTCTTTCGGACCGCATGGCGTGGACAGGAAGAAAGACACCCCATTTGCCAATTTTTCCATTCAGTTTGCCTTGGTAGGCCACTCTTGGCGCCACAATCAACCAACCGGTGAACTGATCCAAAAAATCCCCAATAACCTGATACACCCCCCATGGAACCTCAGGGATTCTTACCACCCTGCGAACCACAGCAGTGCCGTCCACCCAGGCTGCATCCAGCAGCGCAGCGTCCTCCACTCTGAATGGATGCTCAAGTACCGTGCCGTCTTCCATCAACAAGCGCAAAATGGCATGGCCGCGCTTTTTTTCAGGCACCTGAAAAACCACCGGACAATTTTTTTTTCTTTGCCGGTCACTCCATACGGTTTGGACCTTGGACATGGGCTGCCGCAAACGGTCCAAAGCCAGTTGCCTTCGTAATTCCCGCGCCTGGGATGCATTCGAAATCGGAACCCCAAGAGAAGGCAAAATCGCCAGATAGGTTTCCTCGGTGGGGAAATGCCACTCCCCCCGGCCATCCTGGTAGCCCGGCTCAACTCCAGCCAGTTGCCCCAAGCGGGACAAATCGTGGGAAACTCCAGCCATCAGCGATTGCCTCCCGATTTGGAATCGACTTGGACTATAGTGAGTCAACATGACCAGCAAGAAAAGACTTCATGAGACCGGTGGAAGAAACATTCCCACCAAACCAACCGAAACGGACATTCAGGCAGCCGTAGGAACAACCCTTCCAGATGTGGTGGGACCAGATTGCCGAATCCTTTTCTGCGGAATCAATCCGGGACTTTACACCGCGGCCACACAAACCCACTTTGGCAGGCCCGGCAACCGCTTTTGGCCGGCCTTACATCTGTCCGGATTGACACCACGATTACTCAGTCCGTGGGAACAGGATGAATTGCCCACCTTGGGTTTAGGGATCACCAACCTGGTACCATGGGCCACGCGCACTGCCCAAGATTTAAGCAAAAAACAAATAGATTCCGGGTTCATCCGACTGAAAAAAATGGTCGGCAAAAAGAAGCCTCAATGGTTGGCCGTTTTGGGCCTCACCACATTTCGCCAAGCCATGGGACGTAAAGATATCAGGGAAGGAATACTGGACGAATCCTGGGGCGAAACCCGGATTTGGGTGTTACCCAACCCAAGCGGACTGAATGCGCACCTGACACTGAAAGGGCTCGCACAAGCATTTGGCAAGTTGAGGTTGGCTGCAGGTTTATCGAAACGGGGATGAATTCCTTTGAACCCAGGCTGTAACACTGGTTCAATGCACTGATTACCTCTTCCGAACTTACCTCGCTGGAGTGTCCAAAATGATGTTCACCGAAGAATCTCTTGTTGCCGTCAACCAGCGGTTGCTTGAGGCGATTGCCGACGGCGATTGGACCACCTATCAGGAGCTTTGCGATCCAGCGCTGACTGCTATCGAACCCGAGTCTGAAGGGTTGGTGGTGGAAGGGCTGGGTTTCCACAAGTTTTATTTCGACTTAGGCGGGGTGCGAGGCAAGCACCGGACCACCGTGCACAAGCCGCATGTTCAAATCATCGGTGAGACCGGCATATTAGGCTATGTGCGGCTTGTCCAATGTCTGGATGATGGTGGCAGGCCCAGAACCGTCACGAATGCCGAGACCAGGATCTGGAAATGGACCGGTAACGCCTGGGTCCACGTGCATTTCCACCGCACGCCCCTAGCCAGCCGCTAGAGACCAAGTTTTGATCAAGGCCTGTTGGGCTGAAGGATCATTCCAGGAACGGGGGGGAATCCTGGTCCGGTATTCGGTCGGGTTTCCGGGGGATCCTTCAATCCGTTCCCAGGCCGTACGGCACCGCCCACCCCTAGCAATTCCGGATGACGGGCCAGCTTGTCGGCGAAGGTTTCCGCATCGTGCAGAATCCTTTCAATCCTGGGGATCTGACGCAAGCCTTGATCCAGGATCTCATTAATCCGGGTGTACAGACCTGGATCGGTGATGAAACGCTGCAAAGTTCCATCCGCCTGCCCGGCGACTCGGACAAGTTCCCGGGCATCGCCCATCAAGCCATTTACTTTTTCAAGGCTCTCATCGAGGTTTTTCAATATGGAGCCCAATCGTTTACCCATAGCCTGCTTGCCGGCTGCATTAACCGTGGCACCCTGATCAAAGTCATTGATAAAAGTGACGATCCTCCTGAATACGTCCCCAGCGTCACGCAGGGCGGTTTCCGCATTCTTGCCGATCTCCTCGATCCTGTCAGAACCGACACGCAGGTTTTTAACCAAAGCAGAGAATTGCTTCTGATTTTCCGGTGACAAAAGCTCACCGACCTTTTCGAGATCCACCCTCAGGGCATCGATTGTGCGGGTGATGGTCTGCTGATTGGCTTGGAACCATACATCTCCGCGCTCACCGAGGCGGCCAAAGACCCGGATTGTCGCGGTGATCTCCTCGGTAGCCTTCTTAAGGTCCGGCATGAATTCGCGCCCAGCCTTGGCCAAATCGCGAATTTCTGTGATGGCGGTGTTGGCGTTGTCACGAAGTGTGGGAATGGTATCCCGCAGGTCCTTTGCCAATTTCTGGTACTCGGTGACGGTTTCCGTGGCCAGCTTTTTGAATTCCGGAATGGATTGCTCCACAGAACGCGCCGTTTTCTCAAACGAGCTGATAGCCTTCCGGGTATCCTCGAAAATCGCTGGAAAAGCATCGTTGGATTGCTTTGCCAACAGGCGGATCTCTTCCAAAGTGGCTTCGACCTGAGGGGTCAACTTCTCAATCTTCTCCATGGACCGTTTCAGGTCCATCATCAGTTCCTGGGTCATGGGCGCGAATTCGCTCGCCCTGTTGATCAAGGCACTGACGTTCCCGCCCCGCTTACCGAGCACCACCTCCGCCGGATCGATTTCCGATTTGTCCGGATCCTTCTGCCTCGGGTCAGTCTCGGAAACCAGCTCAATCGAGGCGTCGTTGGCAAGGAATCCGGTGGTAATGGTGGGGACCTCGTGGCGACGCAGGCGGTAGGGTTGTTCCAGCGACAGTGTTAGAAGCACATGCCCCGACTGTTCATCCAAATCCACCCGAACCACTTGTCCTACCCGAATTCCAGAACGCTTCACGGGAGCTCCCGGATTAATCCCCGGGGCTTCCGGAAAATCCACCGCATACTCCGTGCCCCTGCGCAACCACCTCGGGGTGTTGCCAAAGTAAAAAATCATGATCCCCAGGATGCTGATGGCTGCAACGCTCATCAGGCCGACCTGAAAACGCATCTTGCGTTCTTTCATGGGTGGAATCCTCCCGGGGGCATGTCCAACGGTGTATCGATCAACGGGTCTCGCTCAGTGGCGGACTGTATCCGCCGAGAGGCGTCACCCCGGATGAATTCCTGAACGCGTGGGTCAGGTGAGAGTCGAAGGGCCCCCACGGTTCCGTCGAAAAGAACTTGGCGCTCGTCAGGCGGAACCAAAGCCAAGGGTTGGAGCATAATCACCCTATCCGCCACCCGGAAAACCGTTTTCATCTCATGGGTGATCACCAGACTGGTCATTCCCGGGTGGGATTCACCCACCCGCAAAATCAGCTCATTGATGATGTCTGACATGATCGGGTCCAAGCCCGTTGTCGGCTCGTCATACAGCATTATTTCAGGGTTCATGGCCAAGGCACGCGCAAGCCCGACTCTTTTACGCTGACCACCCGACAGCTCACTCGGCATCCTGTGCAGGGCCGTGAGTGGCAACCCCACCTCAGTCAATCGTTCGCGCACAATTTCATCAATTTCATTCTCTTTGCCTTTGTTCTTTTGCCGCAATCCAAAGGCAATGTTTTCAAAGACACTCAGGCTGTCGAACAGGGCACCACTTTGGAACAGATAGCCAAAGCGCATCCGCAAACGCATCAAGTCGGAGGCTCGCATTTCAGACAGGGAAGTTCCGCCGAAATGAACTGTGCCGGACGAGGGCGTCAACAAGCCGATCAACAACTTCAGGAAGACGCTTTTGCCGCAACCACTCTCCCCAATTATCGCCACGCTGGATCCCGCGGCGATACCCAGGGATATATCCCTAAGAACCCCGGTCTGACCAAAGCGCATCGAAACCGACCGCATTTCCAAAAGCGGTTGAGTTCCCAATGGGGACGGAATATGCCCCCCTTCCCCGGCTAATGGAAGATCCGGATCAGACTCGATCGTCATAATCCGCCCCTTGCCACCGGGGCGATGAATGGTGTCAATCTGCTGAACATCAAACCGAGGAAAAAGTCCAGAACCATGATGGCGATGAAGCATGCCACAAACGCGCTGGTAGCTGAACGTCCCACTCCCTGCGCCCCGCCAAAAGCGGTCATTCCCCGATGGCAGGAGAACAGTCCGATGGCGCCTCCGAAGAAAAAAGCCTTGGAAAGCCCCATCAGGTGATCCCACCACGTGGTATTCGCGCGAGCGTGATACCAGTAGTGGTAAGGCTCGACAAAATAAAGTTCGGTGGCAACAAACCAACCACCCAGCATTCCCATGAAATTGGCGAAAACGGTCATGGTTGGAACCAGCAAAAGGCAGGCCCAAAAACGGGGTGCGACCAAATGAGCAATCGGGTCCACTCCCATGCACTCAAGGGCGTCCACCTGCTCGCTCATGCGCATGGTTGCCAACTCGGCAGCAATGGCACCACCCACCCTTCCGGCCAGCATCACCGCTGCCAGGACAGGTCCCAACTCGCGAACCACCGAAAGGTTTACCATTTGACCCAATCGGGTGGAAATCCCGTAGGCGGCCAGTTGCATCTGCGCCTGGATGGCCAAAACCATGCCGATAAATGCACCCGTGAAAAGGATAACCCCCAGACTCCTCACCCCGATCTGAAAGATCAGGGGGATCATGGATCTGGACCGGATTCCCTTCCCCAGGTTCCTGGAAATTTCCAACGCAAAGAAAACAACATCCCCGGCATGGTTGACCCAAGCCAGGAATCGATTTTCGTAAGCAGAAACCCCGGATTGCGCCATGCTTCCTTGCCTCTAGGCGTTATTGGGTTCATCGACCCAACAAGTGGTGGGGCATTCACATGGAAAGCTTATTCCGAAGGCCGAAGCCGGTAGGATTGCCCGACCTGTTCCTTTGGGGCAAAATTTCCGGCCACCAGATATTCAGTGATATATCTAATATTTTTGAAAAATTTGCATACTCCCGAAAACCCAAGGTGTTTCCCAGCGTATTGAATTTGAGGCCAAAATTGAGGCGATTTGGCAAATCAAAACCAATCCCTTCACCTTGGCCCAGCGTCATAGAAGTATTGAGATAATCACCCGTTAGGGAGGGAGTGCCATGCGTCGGAAAACCAGCGCCCAATCCGTCACTCCGCCGATCCTTTGGACCCCTCAAAAGGCCAAAAACGCCATGGCTTTCCTCAGCCGAGTGATGGACGACATCCGATCCGTGGCTTTGGATCAAACCGCAACCCAATTGCGACTCCAACGGATGGGAGGTCAAAAGGGGCGTGTGGACCGTAGCCAACTGCTTGGTCGCAAAGCACTGGAAGACGATTTGGAGCAATCCAGAACCTTAGGTCGCCAATTGATGGATGAAGCCATGGATCTCGGGTTGCATCCTGTCGATCCGGTTCAAGGCATTGCCGCCCTTCCCTGCATGACCACGGAAGGATTGGGATTCCTGGTAATTGACCGGTTTGCAGAAGAACCCTTGGTAGGTTGGAGACTAGCCAAGGATCCTCCAGGGATTCTTAGGGAGTTGAAAAATAGGGACTCTGAATCAGTCGGAGGGCCGGCGGAGTTGGAGGGCAAAACCAGCGAAGAATCCAGCGATACTTCAGGTCCATCCAGCTCCCAAGCGGCCTGAGTCATGGAGTTTCCTTAAAGGGCACCCCCTCCGAGGATTGGAGGGGGCGCCCCTTTTGATTCACCCCAATCAGACCAGAAACGCTTGGGCAATGGAGAAATACAGAATAATTCCTGTCACATCCACGAACGTAGCTACAAACGGACTTGAGGCAATTCCAGGGTCAACATTGATCGATTTGAATAACAAGGGCAGCATACTGCCCACCAAGGTTCCCCATATGCATATGGCAGCGACGGACAGTCCTACCACAGTGGCCAAACGTGGGAGGCTGATGGGGTCTCTGGGGAAGGTGCAATTTGCAGGAAAATGGTACAGCAATTCACCCCCGGGCAGAGTTTCGGGTTCCGGAACCGTCTTTTCCGGAGGAAGAAGAATCATGGAAGACGCTCCCTTCAACTCCTGACGGGCTTCGGGGGGAAGGTGCACATGGCCATTGGTGTGAAACTCGAGATGAGAACTACCCTTTGGCAAAAGCACGACGAATTCTTCGGTTCGCGGGGGTGATGCAGAACGCAGCGACTCGCTGGTGAAAAAAGCCCGGCCGTATCCAATCAGGCCCAAGGTAAGACCCAAGGCCAATCCCATGACCAGTTCATGGCGGAGAACCCGCAACCAATCCGACATTCTGACTTGGCCCAAGGCCATGGCCCGGGTGATCAGTGTCGCGGCCTGGGAGCCTGAATTACCGCCCGTTGAAATCACCAGTGGAACGAAAAGGCTCAGCACCACCACGCGTGCAATTTCATCCTCAAAAGACGCCAAGGCGGTGAATGTAAACAACTCGGCCACGAACAAGCAGGAAAGCCAGACGGCCCGTTTCCTCCAAACTGTGAGAAAGGAGGCATCCAGATAATTCTCATCGACGGGGTCCACCGCACCCATCCGATGGACATCCTCGGTAGCAGCGGTAACCACTGCATCCATCACATCGTCATGGGTCACGATGCCGACCAGGGCGCCGGTTCTGTCCACCACAGGCACGGCGAGCAAGTCGTATTTCGCCAATATCTGGGAAACTTTTTCCCGGTCATCATCCACCAGGACCGTTTGGATCCGGGTTTCCATCAGGTCATCGATCAAGGCAGACCGAGGAGCCAGAATCAGGTCCCGCAGGGTGACCACCCCCAAGATCCTGCGGTTATCGTCCAAGATGTAAACATAGTAAATCGTTTCCCGATCTGGGGCCTGCAATCGAAGGCGCTCCAGCGACTCCTCCACCCGCAGCCCCTTGGGGAGCCAGGCATAATCCGGGGTCATCAGGGCGCCGACCGTGTCCTCATCGTGGCTGGCCAAAGCCGCTATTTCCCTACGATCGGCCTCATCGACCAAACGGACTAATTGGTCAGTCACCTTGGGATCCAGGCGGCGGAGCAAATCGGCCCGGTCATCAGGCGACATATCCTGGATCAGGCGCGCCATAGGCAGTCGCCCTGCTGTCAGAACGAGATCCTCCTGCAATTCCAAAGGAAAGTAGGAAAATATTTCAGCCTGCGACTCTACCGGCGCCTGTTGCAAAAATCGCCAAATTTCCTCGGGAGTGAATTCCCCTTCCAGAGTTTCCGCTGCGGTTGCAGGATGGACCGCTTGGCAAAAAGTTGCCATTCCCTCGGCGTCATCCTTGTCCAGGGCGAATCGAATTTCAGGGCCAAAGAGGGGATGCGCCATGACTTATCCAATGATTGGGAATTCAGCAATTTAAAGAACACATTTCAACCGGGTTCCAATCCCGGTCCAGCGGCAACATTGTCAATCAGCCGTGTTGTGCCAAGAAAGGCAGCGGACAACAATCGGACCGGTCGATCGATCACAGGTACCGGCAACATGTTGACCGGGTCGACAACCCCAAAATAATCCACCTTCCAGCCGATATCGGCCGTTAAAAGCCTTTCAAACATCTCAGCAATAACCGTCGGGTTCGTCTGCCCCAACTTAATTTGGCGACCGCATTCGATAAGAGCCCGGTACAACCCAGGGGCCAGGTCTTTTTCCTGGGCAGAGAGGTATTGGTTCCGGGAACTCAGGGCCAAACCACTGGGCGCCCTGACCGTTGGGCAAACCACCACACGAGTTTCCATATCCAAATCTAAAACCATTTTCCCCAACAATGCTGCCTGTTGGGCGTCCTTCTGACCCAAGTAAAGGAT
>CAWUOE010000129.1:0-8706 GCA_963923355.1 uncultured Gemmataceae bacterium
CGCGGGCGAATGGGACAAGGCCGGCCGTCAGATGGATGCGCTGACTGTGGATGACCCCAACCAGCAGATTGCCGCATTGGATTACCGCAACTGCATCCGTTCCGAGCAGGAACGCGCCAAGGTGATGGCAGGCCAGGGCGAACCCCTCTTCTTTGGCGAGACCGGTCCGGCCTGTCAGACCAGGCTTCAGGCCGTCCAGGCCCTGGCGGCCGGCGACCCGGCCGAATTCGCAAGATTGCTGGGTGAGGCCAACGCGGGGGATGTCGATTTGTCCGGCCAGGTGAACGGCAAGCCCTTCAGCCTGTGGCGTGATGCCGATGACCTGTTCGCCGGGGTGCTGGAGGTGTTCGCCAAGGGGCGCTATTACTGGGTTCCCTTCCGGAATGTGACCGGCATCACCACCACCGCGCCCAGGTTTCCCCGCGACATCCTGTGGCTGCCCGCGAACCTGTCATTGGACGATGGATCCGCCGGCGCGGTTTTCCTGCCGGCCCTCTACCACGGTAGCTCCGGCCACGGCCTGGAAACTGTCCGACTCGGTCGCGAACGCGACTGGATGCCCGCCCATCCCGACAAACCGGACATCCTGCGCGGTTACGGTCCCAGGGTTTATCTGGCCGGCGATGGCGAGGAAAACCTTTCGGATGTCCGGGAACTTGCCTTCGGATCCTGAACGATCCGGGGCCGGGTGGTTTTCGGGGGGGTGTTCGGCTGATGGATAGCGGGGATCTGCGCAAGATCGGGATGATGCCTTCGGTCTTCGACCGCATCGTCGATCCTGAATCTCTGGGAACCCGCGCCCGGCCCGGATTTTCGGTGGATGATTTGGTTGCGTCGGTCCGCCGGGATGTGGAGGACCTGCTGAACACCCGCCAGAACCAGGATCGAACCATCGAGGAATTCCCGCAACTGGCCGGCTCGGTCTACCGGTTCGGCCTTCCCGAGATGGTCAGCATGAGGGCCTCCTCCCCCGAGGACCGCCAGAAGATCGGCCGGGTCCTCGAGAAAATCATCGGCCAGTACGAGCCCCGGTTGTCCAACATCAGGGCCGTGCTGGTCGGCGACACCAAGGACACCAAGCACGGCACCGTCAATTTCCGGATCGAGGCCAAGCTGCGGCTGGATCCCGCTCCCGAGGTCGTCTTCGAGACTCTGCTGGAGTTCGCGACGGGCCAGACCCGCATCGAGGAGACCAGCCTGAGATGAGCCGCGAACTTTATCCGTTCTACGAGAGGGAGCTTGCCTTCCTGCGGCAGATGTCGCAGGAATTCGCGGCCAGGTACCCCTCCACGGCGGGCCGGTTGCTGCTCGAGGCGAACCGCAGCGCCGATCCCCATGTGGAGCGGCTGCTGGAAGGGGTGGCCCTGATCGCGGCCCGCATCCAGCACCGCCTGGATGACGAGTTCCCCGAACTCACCGACGGTATCCTGCACCAGCTTTACCCGCATTTCATGGCGCCGGTTCCTTCCATCGCCATCCTGCAGCTTGACCATGACCACACCCGGTCCGCCTCGTCGGGCGTCTTCCGCCTGCCGCGGGGCACCATGCTGCGCACGCAGCCGGTGGACGGCCTGGCCTGCCGTTTCCGCACCTGCTTCGACCTCGACCTCTGCCCCCTGCGCGTCACGGAGGCCCAGTGCCTGGTTCCTCCCTTCGTCCAGGCGCTCAACGTGCCCCGGGGAACCGGCGCCGCCATCCGCATCCGGATCGAGTCGACCGGCACCCAGCGGCTGCGTGGGCTGCCCTTGGAATCCCTGCGGGTTTTCATCAATTCGGACAGTCAACTCGCGCCGGTCCTGTACGAGGCGATCCTCAACGACGCCTTCGCCTTCGCGGTCTCCCCGGCGGGCGGGACCAGGCCGGCCCCGGTGGCCTGGCCCGGGCGTCCCCCGGTGTCGCCGGCCGGGCTCGATCCCAACGAGGCCATCCTTCCCTACCCGCCCTCCAGCCCGTCGGGCTACCGCCTGCTGAGCGAATTCTTCGCCTGCCCTGGCAAGTTCCATTTCTTCCGGCTGGACCGCTACCCCGAGTGGTCCTCCCTCGCCCCGGCGGACCGCGGGCTCGACCTCTATTTCTTCCTCTCCAAGTCCTCCACCATGCTGGAGCAGGGGGTGGACGCCGGCACCTTCCGGCTGGGTTGCACGCCGGTGGTGAACCTGTTCCAGCGGACCGCGGAACCGGTGGTGGTCGACCGCACCCGCTCGCAGTACCGCGTGGTGGCGGACGTGACCCATCCCGACGGCATGGAAATCTGGTCGGTCGAATCCGTCGAGGGCACCACCGGCACCGGGGAATCAGCCAGGGTTTACCACCCGTTCTACTCGTTCAGCCGCGGCGCCGGGGAGGCCTCACGGCGCGCGCTGTGGCACACCGCGCGGGTTCCGGCGGCCCGCGCCGACGATCCCGGCACCGATGTCTACCTCCGTCTGGTCGACCTGGATTTCCGCGAGTCGGTCGCGGACGACAAGGTGCTGGTGGTGAAGACCCTCTGCACCAACCGCCAGTTGCCCGAGCACCTGCAGAAACTGGGCGAGAGGATCCGTTTCGACCTGGAGGCGGCCGCCCCGGTCTCGCGTATCTCGGTGCTCAGGCCCCCTTCCCTGCCCCTGCGCCGCGCCCTGCGGCGCGACGCCTACTGGCGCCTGGTGTCCCAGCTCAACCTCAACCACCTGCCCCTGGGCGAGCCGGAGAGGGGTGCGGATGCCCTGAGGGAGGTGCTCAGCCTCTACGATCCCACCCGCCAGGCCCACGGTGCGGCCGAGGGCGCGGCCACCAACCGCCTCGCCTGCGAGGGGTTGGTCGGCTTCTCCTCGAAGCCGTCCACCGCCAGGCTCTCCCGCGACCAGGGCGGGGCCATCGTGCGCGGGATGGACCTCGAATTGGTGCTGGACCGCGAGAAATTCAGCGGGATCGGCTCGTTCCTGTTCGCCACCGTGCTCGAGCGGTTCCTGCCGCTCTACGCCTCGGTGAACAGTTTCACCCGCCTGACCCTGCGCGAGAACCGGGCCGACCTGCCCGTGAAGACCTGGCCCCCCCGGGTCGGGGAGGTCGCCCTGCTATGAACGCCGCCGTCCAAGCGCGCGCCAACCGGGAGTTCCTCCCGCGGGTTCGTCCGGATTGCGAGTCCGCCAGCCTGCTGACCCGCCTGCGCGAAAATCCCTGGGATTTCGACTTCTTCCAGGCGGTCCACCTGCTGTGCAGGTTCCAGGAGGATGTCGTCGAGCCCGGCCTGGGCGGCCCGCTCGGGCGCGAATCGGTCCGGTTCGCGGCCCGCAACTCGCTGACCTTTCCGGCAAGCCAGATCCAGGAAATCCGCGAGGCTCGCAAGCCCCTCCCCTCCGACCGGGCGGACTGGCCCGGCCTGCCCTCCCCGGAGATGGAGGTCAACTTCATCGGCCTGCAGGGGCCCAGCGGGGTCCTGCCCAATCACTACACCCTGGCCATACTCGACCTGGAAAAGCAGAAGGATAATCCGGAGCGGGATTCGCTCAAATCCTGGCTGAATCTCTTCAACCACCGGCTGGCCTCCCTTTTTTACAGGACCTGGTCCAAATACCGGCCGTCCAACCTGATGGTCACCGGGATCAACCTCAGGCCCGGCGGGTTCGACCCGTTCACCGAGGCCAACCTGGCCATCATCGGCCTGGGCCAGCTCCCGCTCCGCTCCAGGATCGGCCGCCTGCCCGAACACTGGACGAGGGACCTGCCGGAGGAGGCGCTGGGCGAACTGGAGGTCCAGCGGGCGGGGTCGGCACCCTTCCACCCCTTCGACGACCGTTTCCTCATCCTGCACGGGGGAGGCCTGGCCCGCCAGGTCCGCACCGCCGAGTCGCTGCGCGCCCTGCTGGCCGATTACCTGCGCTGCCCCGTCGAGGTCGAGCAGTTCGCGCCGCGCATTTTGCGGCTTCCGGACGAGGCGCAGACCCGCCTGTCGCTCCCGTCCCCCGGCGACCCCGAGGAACCCGCCGGGTTCCTCGGGCAGGGTGCCCTCTGCGGCCGGTCCGTGGTGGATGCCCAGAACCATTTCCGGTTGCGGATCGGCCCCGTGGACGGGCCGTTGTTCAACCAGTTCCTGTCGGCGGCCCGCCACGCCGGGCATTCGGTGGCCTCCCCGCTGCTGAGGGCCCTGATGGACCTCGTGCGGCTGCACGTCCGGGGCGGGCTTGATTTCGAGGTGAAGGTCCTGGTTCCCGGCGGCGCCGTGCCGGACCCGGTCCTCGAGGCTGGTCCGCGAGCGCCGGTGCTGGGGCAATCCGTCTGGCTCTGCCGTGAAAAACCGGCCGGCCTGCTCGAGGACCTTTCCTTCAGCAGCGGCCAGGCCGCCTGAGAATCGCGTGGAATGATCTGCTAGATTGGGGTCAACAGACAAGGGAGAACATCCGATGGCCGGCACCAACCTCAGAGCCCTGACCGACAAACTCAACGAGACCTGCCTGAAGTCCCTCGAGGGGGCCGCCGGGCTCTGCCTGTCCAAGACCAACTTCAACGTGGAGATGGAGCACTGGCTGCTGAAGCTGCTCGATGTCGCGGAGAGCGACCTGAGCGTCATCCTGCGCCACTACGACATCGACAAGGGACGCGTCCGCGGCGAGCTCACCCGGGCCATGGATGGCTTCAAGACCGGCAACGGCCGCGCGCCCCAACTGTCGCCCGACATCGCCGACATGATCCGCCAGGCCTGGCTGCTCGCCACCATCGACCTGGGTGCTGGGCGCATACGCAGCGGCCACCTGCTGGCGGCGCTGATGTCCGACCGCGACCTGTCGCTGCGCATCCGCAACAACAGCCCCGAGCTCAACAAGATCTCCTCCGAGAAACTCGCCAACGACCTCCCCACCCTGCTGGCGCACAGCAAGGAGGACCCGGGCCTGCCCTCGGCTGTCGCCACCGGCGGGGGCTCCCAGGCCCCGGGGCCCGACGGCAAGCCCGCCGCCGGTTCCTCCAAGACCCCCAGCCTCGACCAGTTCACGCAGGACCTCACCGCCCGTGCCCGGGAGGGGAAGATCGATCCCGTCATCGGTCGAGATTTCGAGATCCGCCAGGTCATCGACATCCTGACCAGGCGCCGGCAGAACAACCCGATCCTGGCCGGGGAGGCCGGTGTGGGCAAGACCGCCGTGGTCGAGGGTTTCGCCCTCCGGATCGCCGCGGGGGATGTTCCCGAACCGCTGCGCGGGGTGAGCCTGCGCAGCCTCGACCTGGGTCTCCTCCAGGCGGGTGCCGGCGTGAAGGGCGAGTTCGAGAACCGGCTCAAGTCGGTCATCCAGGAGGTCCAGGGCTCGGCCACCCCGGTCATCCTGTTCATCGACGAGGCGCACACGCTGATCGGCGCCGGCGGCGCCGCCGGCGCCGGTGATGCCGCCAACCTGCTCAAGCCCGCCCTGGCCCGCGGCGAGCTGCGCACGGTGGCCGCCACCACCTTCGACGAGTACAAGAAGTCCTTCGAGGACGATCCCGCCCTGAAGCGCCGTTTCCAGTTGGTCAAGGTTGAGGAGCCCGACCGCGACAAGGCCGTGGCCATGCTGCGTGGCGTCGTCCCGTCGCTGGAGAAGCACCACAAGGTGCGCATCCTCGACGACGCCGTGGTGGAGGCGGTCCGCCTGTCGCAGCGCTACATCCCCGACCGCCAATTGCCCGACAAGGGCATCAGCCTGCTGGACACCGCCTGCGCCCGCGTGGCGCTCAGCCAGTCCACCACCCCCGCGTCGCTCGAGGACTCCCGCCGCGAGGTCGACAAGCTGAGGGTGGCCAAGGCCTCCCTCGAGCGCGAGGAGAACCTCGGCATCACCCACAAGGCCCAGCTCCAGGAGATCGAGGAGCGCCTGGCCAGGGAGCTGAAGAGGGGCGAGGAGCTGGCGGCCCAGTGGGAAAAGGAGAAGGTCCTCGCCGGCAAGGTGGAAAAACTGGCCGGCGAGCTGGACAAGGCCTCGGGCGCGGGCGCCCAGGCGGCGGCCCAGCCCCCGGCCGGCGCGGCGCAACCCATCGATCCGGCCAAGGCCCGCGGGGAACTGCAGGCCCTTTCGGGCGACCTGCACCAGGTCCAGGGCGAGACCCCCCTGGTCCACCCCTTCGTCGACAACTCCGTGGTGGCCGATGTGATCTCCGGCTGGACCGGCATTCCCCTCGGCAAGATGGTGCGCAACGAGGTGGAGAACGTGCTCAACCTCGCCAAGACTTTGAAGAAGCGGGTCGTCGGGCAGGACCACGCGATGGACATCCTCGCCGAGCGGATCCAGACCAACCGCGCCGGCCTCAGCGACCCGAGGCTGCCGATCGGCGTGTTCATGCTGGTGGGCCCCTCCGGCACCGGCAAGACCGAGACGGCGCTCGCGCTGGCCGAGCTGATGTTCGGCGGCGAGAACAGCATCACGGTCATCAACATGTCGGAATACAAGTCCGACATGATGGTCTCCCGCCTCACCGGTCCGGCCCCTGGCCTCGTCGGCTACGGCAAGGGCGGCGTGCTCACCGAGGCGGTCCGCCGCAAGCCCTCCAGCCTGGTGCTGCTCGACGAGATCGAGAAGGCCAACCCCGCCGTGCACGACCTGTTCTTCCAGGTCTTCGACAAGGGCAGCCTGACCGACGAGAAGGGCCTGGAGACCGACTTCAAGAACACCATCATCCTGCTGACCAGCAACGCCGGGACCGACCTGATCCTCAAGCTCTGCGCCGATCCCGACACCCGCCCCGATGCCAACGCCCTGCGCGACGCGATCCGGCCGGAGCTGCTGAAGTCGTTCAAGGACGCCTTCCTGGGCCGCATCACCGTGGTGCCCTACTTCCCGCTCGCCGAGGATGTGCTGCGCCGGATCATCGGCCTGAAGCTGGGCAAGGTGGCCGACCGGCTCCGCGAGTCCTACCGGGCCTCGTTCGAGTACGATGAGGATGTGGTGAAGGCGATCCTCGGCCGCTGCAACGAGGCCGAGTCCGGCGCCCGCATCGTGGACAAGATCATCAACACCACGCTGCTGCCGGAGATTTCGCGCCGGCTGCTGACCACCGTCGCCGAGGGCGGCACGGTGGGCAAGGTGCGGCTGGGCGCCGGCAAGGACGGCCAGTTGTACGAGATCATCGTGGAGAGCACCCAGGCGGAGTAGTGCCCCACGCGCCACTGGAGGGATACCAGCCATGCCTTTTCCCGTTTGCCGGCTGACCGACATGCATGTCTGCCCGATGGTCACCCCGCCCGGGGTGCCCCACGTGGGCGGTCCCATCTCCGGCCCGGGCGCCCCCACGGTCCTGGCGATGAACCTGCCGGTTTCTGTGATGGGTGACATGGCCGTCTGCGTCGGCCCGCCCGACAGCGTCCTGGTGGGCAGCCCGACGGTGCTGGCCCTCAACCGCCCGGTGACGCGGGTCACCAGCACCTGCGCCCATGGCGGCACGGTCATCGGGCCCGGTGCCGTCACCGTGCTGGTGCCCTGACCAGCGCTCCACCCCATTACCCGCACCGGTGAGTGCCGTGCCCAGCGAGCAGGTGTTTTCCCAGAACCATTCCCCCCTGCAGGTCTTCACCCCCCTGCCGGAAAACACGCTGCTTGCAACGCGCCTTGCCGGCCGGGAGGAGATGGGCGACACCTACCGCTTCACGGTGGGGCTCATCGCCCGGTCGGGCACCCGGATCGACATCTCCGCGCTGGTGGGCGCATTCGCCGGGGTTCAGCTCACCCTGCCCGGCGGGGTGACCCGGGCCTACCACGGCATCATCGCCGAATTCTGGCAGGAGGATGGCGACCAGGTCTTCGACCGCTACACCATGGTCCTCAGGCCGCGCATCGCGCTGCTGGAGCTGGTGAAGCGCTCACGCGTTTTCCAAAGCCAGTCCGCCAACCAGATTTTCTCCACCTTGCTCGAGCCGCTGAAGACACCGGACGGCTGGCAAACCCAGAGCTTCATCACGCCGCTCCCCACCCGGGTCTACTGCACCCAGTACCGCGAGACCGACCTGCAGTTCCTGCGCCGGCTCTGCTCCGAATCGGGGGTCACCTATTTCTGGACCCACACGCCCCAAAACCACTGCATCACCCTGACCGACAACACCAGCATCCAGGCCCAGGCGTTGGGTACCATCCCGTACAAGCCGCAGGCGGGCGGGACAGTCGATGGGACCGTCATTTCCTCCTGGCGGGTCGGCCAGAAGGTTTGCCCGGCGGGTGTCCAGGTGGTGGGCAGCCAGTACCAGATCTTCAACCAGGAATTGCAGTCCACGTGGCCCGTCCCCGCCTCGGTCCAGGCGGGTACGCTCAAACTGAACACCGTCCAGGGGATCGCACCCTGGCAGCAGGACGAGCTGTCGGCTTCCCGGTTCTTCGACAGCGTCACCCCCTCGGGGGGTGACGATCCCGCGGCCGTCACCAGCATGTACAACACGCAGGTCACCCAGTCGGGGGTCGGCGCCCGGGCCGCGGCAGCCGGATCCGTCCGGGCCTTCGCCACGGGCAACTGCTGCCAACTCACCCCCGGGCACTCCTTCCGCCTGACGGGTCATCCCAACCAGGATGGCGACTGGCTGGTGGTGGCGGCGGACCACACGGTGGAGGTGGAGGGGCGCTTCTGGGCCGGCGAGCCCTCCGCGCTTAGGGCCGAGGTCCGGGCCGAATGCGCCCCGCTGTCGCTGCGCCAGGCCATCTGGCCGTTCCTGCCCCGCCCGGCCATCGCGGGCGTGCTCACCGGCATCGTCATCGGGCCCGAAGGCAGCGAGATCTT
>CAWUOE010000130.1:0-8703 GCA_963923355.1 uncultured Gemmataceae bacterium
TGGTCCCGGTCGAACAGGGTATCCGCGATATCCCTTCCCAGGAAAAAAACAAACAGGCCAGCGGTCGAAAAAATTCCCAACAGTATCCCTGCGTCCAGCCATTGAACTGCCGCCGCTTGTCCCAGCAGAAAGGTTTTGAGGCCGGCTTGACCGAGCCCCTCCAAATACCGTTGCATCAGGCTCCAAAGCACTGAGCCGAGGGCAAAACTGCCGGAAAGCAGAAGGGCGGGGGCCCCGTCACCTTTCAATCTGGGAAACAATCTTTCCATCCAGGTGATCAGGAGACCAAAACCAATGGTGAAAACCAATGCGCCCAATGCCAGAATCAGTGGGGATCGGTCGCCCGTGATGGCAAAGCCTACCAAAACACCGGGCCAGGCAGCATGGGCCAAAACATCACCCCGCAGGGACTGCCTTCGCAAATGGGTGATGCTTCCAAGCAACCCGTAAAGCAGGCCGGCCCCGATGCAGGCGCAAAGTACGGCACCATCCGGGGTGGTCATACCCCGTTCCCCGCTCGTGATGGGTTGGAAAAGGAGTTGAGTTCCAGACCCAATCTGGGCCCGTAAGTGGCCCGAAGATTTTCCTCATTCAGGGAGTTCCCAGTTGGGCCAGCGGCAATCACCCTGACATTCAGCAACACGCAGTAGTCAAATAGGTCGCGAACTGTGTGCAGATCGTGGTGTACCACGATGAGGGAGTGCCCTTTTTGCCGGAGCTTCCTGAAGAGTTCCAGCATGGCCCGTTCAGTGGAGGCATCTATTCCCTGGAAAGGCTCATCCAAAACCAGCAGGGGAGCTTCCTGGGCCAATGCCCTGGCTAGAAAAGCCCTTTGCTGTTGCCCACCGGATAATTGGTTGATGGGGCGATCGGCCAAACCCGCCAGATCCACCATTTCCAGCGCCTCTATGGCGCGACGTTTTTCATTTTTTCCCAGTGGCTTCCACCAGGGAAGGGAGCCATGGGTGCCCATCAGGGCCAGATCACCAACGGTTGCCGGAAAATCCCAATCCACCGAGCCGCGCTGGGGAACAAATGCAACCTTGCCCCGTGATTGGTTTCCCGATTTGCCAAGGATCTCCACCCGCCCTGTAGCTGGCTTCAACAGGCCCAGCATGGTTTTCATCAGAGTGGTTTTACCGGCACCGTTGGGCCCGACAACCGCTGTAAGGCTGCCCCTTGGAATTTCCAGGTCCACATCCCACAAGGCAGGCCGGTCACCGTAAGCCACGGTGACATCCTCCAATCGAACAACCGGTTCATACCCGGTGGGTGCGCGATCAGCCATGGCCTAAAGCCCCGCAAATCACACGCAGATTGTGACGCATCATGGCTTGGTAGGTATCAGCCCCGGATCCGATTCCTCCCAGGGAATCGGAATAGAGTTCACCCCCCAGACGGAAAGGGGATTCTTTTGGCTGACCCGTTTTTGCTCGTATCAGGGACCTCAGCTTTTCCAGGGTCCGGGGAGATACTGTTGATTCCAGAAATCCAACAGTCACTTTTTTTTCTACTGCCAATGTTGCTAATTCTCGCAACGAGGATTCCGATACCTCGGCTGCGGTGCTGATTCCTTGAATCGCATGCACTTCCACCCCGTAGGCGCGCCCGAGGTAGCCGAATGCGTCGTGCGATGTGATCAGGACCCTGCGGTTTGGCGGAATAGACCCAATCCCATCCATCATCTCGCGGTGCAGGGCCTGGAATTCAGATAGCATATGATGGCAATTATCTTGGATGGACTTTTGATGCGGTGGGTAGACCTCCGCTAGGGTCCGGGCCAATGGCGGAATGGTTTCCGCCCACAATGATGCATCGAACCATATATGGGGATCCCACTGGCCATCCGTTTGGCGCAAACGCTCAGGTTGACCAAATTCCAGATCCCGGGTGATCAGAAAGACCCGACGAAATCCCTGCTCGTGGGTCGCTTCCAAAAGTTCGGTCAATCTGCCTTCCAGATGAAGGCCATGCCCAACAATAAGCTTGGCCTGTTGAATTTGGGCCACTGTGCGAGCTGTTGGTTCATAGGTATGGGGATCAATGCCGGGCCCCATCAACTTGATGACCGGTACTTCCGCTGGCAGTAGCTGTTGGGCCAAATCCGCCACCAGGGTTGTGGTGGCAAGGACATGTTGACCTTGCTCCCAATTGGCGCAACCCAATCCGGTGAGGGTCAGGGCGGCAAATCCGGGGGTAGCCAAAAAATGACGGCGATCGATCCCCATATGAATAGGCTAGGCTAATGATATATTTAGTCAAGCCTAAGTGGGGCGAGGTTAAGGCTTAGCCATTATGAAAAGCGAGAGAAACTAGCTAGCTCAAAAAATATTGGGGGTGCCAACGTTGGGGGTAACCAAGGCCTCCCTACGGAGTTGCCCGCAGGCGGCAGAGATATCTGCGCCTTTACGTTTGCGTACTGTGGAACTCACACCAAAGGATTCGAGGATATCCCTGAATTGTCGTACGGCATCCGGCAGCGGGCGCCGAAATTCCAATTCTGGGACTGGGTTGAACGGAATCAGGTTCACATGGCCTTTTCGGTGGGAGAGTAGAGTTCCCAACTGTTCTGCTTGACGGGGGCCATCATTCAGGCCAGCTAAAAGAATATATTCGTAGGTCACCTGACGGCCGGTTTTATCAAAGAAATAATCCGCGGCTTCCAGAATTTTCTCGATCCCTGTTTTGGCATTCGTGGGCATCAAGTGAGTTCGAAGGCCCTCTTCCGGGGCGTGCAGGGATACTGCCAGGTGGTATTTCCTGCCAGCATCCGCCAGCTCGCGCATCCGGTCCGGCAAACCCACCGTGGAGATGGTGATGTGTCGGGCGGACAGGCCTAGTCCCGTCGGGTGACAGGCGATTTCCAATGCTGCCAGCAAATTTGCCAAGTTGGCCATGGGTTCACCCATGCCCATGACCACGATATGGCTGAGACGCTCATCCGGTTTTAGCCGGCTACGAACATGGACCAACTGCTCGAGGATTTCACCGGCTTGCAAGTTTCGTGTGACGCCAAACATTCCACTGGCGCAAAAAACGCAGCCCATCCCACAGCCGACTTGGGTGGATATGCAGGCGGTGCGACGGTTTTCTTCCCGCATCAAGACACATTCAATTTCCCTGCCATCAGCCAAGCGTACCAAGAGCTTTTCCGTTTCATCCGATGAGACTTGGCGATTGGCCACCAGGCTCGATAGGGGCACCATCTTTTCTTTCAATTCCGCGCGGAATGCCGCCGGCAAATCGGTCATCTGGTCAAATTCAAGAACGCCCCTTTGCAAGATCCAGTTGCGAACTTGCCGCACTCGTAACTTGGCGGTTTTTCCCAAGGGAGCAGCCAAAGCATCCAAGGCACTAGGGTCCACCAGAACCGCAGGTTTGATGGGTGCAGACGGGGAATGGGGTGAAAGTGGAACCTGATCCAAGGGGAAAGAATGCATGCACTGGTCCTAAACAATCAAATCCAGAGGTAGGAGTCGGACTATATTATTTTTATACATCTTAATTTTGTTTTTAATTGCAAATAGTATCAATGATTGCGGCAGGTGGCCCATTTAACCACTAGGAACCGGCCAGTCTGAGTCATTCACTAAACACATGCTTCCCAGAATCTTTAAATTGCCCAGATTTTCATGTTGCTTTTCAAGTCTTGAGTGTCTTTGCTCCGAAGCTGGAAGAGGTTGTTGGTTTGCCAGCCGAACCAGCATCAGAAGGCGCCCTGAAAGCGTCAGTTCCATTCGATTTAGAGTCTATGGAGAAGCTCAGTGGGCGAAGCTGCAGGAAGCACCACAGAATCATCCCGGATGAACATTCAGCCGGGGTTGATCCATTTGGGTTTTCTCACCATTCAACAGGAGCAGGGAGCTTGGCTTGGGGGATATTTGGTTACCAACGCCTGGGCCCGACCTTTGGAGTTCAGGCTCACCAGTGCCGTGCAACCCAGCCGGGTGCAGCAAATCCTTTATGGGCCTACATTGGAACCACACCTGGTTGCTGACCTGATCGGGAAAACCCTTTTGGAAAAAACGGCAGTCGCTGCCCAAGTGGTGATTTGTGATCATCCCCATGCCACCTTGTTGGCAGGCAAGGTGGACTCAGCCATGACTCTCCTTGCAACCGGTGAATTGCCTGAGGGTTTCAAATCATTGCCCGGCGGACCGGATTGGGCCTCCAAACTCTGTGTGCAAGCTGGCGATACCATCGGCGGCGAAACCGCCTCCCATGTTTTGGGATCGATCCCGGTAGCGGTGGATTTGGCGGAGCCTTTTCAAAGGCTAAGGGAGGCCATGCAGGAAGCTCGCCGTTTGGGTGGAGCATTGCCCAGAGTTGCTGGTTGAAATCAACAGTCGGCAGAAAACAACAAACCTTTACGAAATCAACCTGCCCGGCGCATGAAGCGATCGCGCAGGTTGATTACCTGCTGCCTGCGAGATGTTTCAGGCCCGGCAGGATCAAAATCCAGACGCTCGTTGAGGACTTTGCACAAAAGGTTGTGCACGGCAATCCGTGTTTCCGGATCCTTTCTTTCCAGACCGTCCAGCAAGGCGGGCAGGACGGCGGGCCCCATGGCTGCCAGTTGGGATGCAATTCGCGGTCCGTCCGCGCCTTTCAATTGGTCCACCAGGATGTGGGGGCCGGTTGGTGACGGATTGCTGGCGCCGACTGCGGTTTGGCCTTGGTCCAGCTTTCCCAAGCCGCCTGTCACCATCCGGGCGGCCTCATCCCCGGCCCGGGCCAGGCCGAATGGGTCGTCCGTGAAACTGTTGCCCAGATAGCCATCGATCGCAATGGGATCCCGCACCAGCTCTTGCGGGGTTCCGTGCGTGAGAACATTTCCCTTTTTGATCAGATAACTACGATCTGTGATGGTTAAAATTTCACGGACTCGGTGGTCGGTTACCAGAACACCGATCCCGTGGTTCTTGAGGTCCCGCACGATCATCTGGATATCCTCGATGGTCTGCGGGTCGATGCCGGTGAACGGCTCATCCAGGAGGATCAGCAGCGGATCGCATACCAGGCAACGTGCGATTTCCAGCCGTCGTTTTTCACCGCCCGAAAGCCGCGCCGCATTGTTCTTGCGCAAGTGGAGCAGGCTGAACTTGTCCAGAACACGGTCGCAATGGTCGATCCGTTCGCTCCGCGTGAGTTTTCTGCCCGAGCTTCGGTGAAAGGGTTGGGCCTCGAGGATGGCGTGGATGTTCTGTTCCACCGTCAACTTGCGGAACACGCTGGTTTCCTGGGCAAGGTATCCCATTCCCAGCCTTGCCCGGCGGTACATGGGAAGTTGTGTCACATCCTTGCCGTCGAAAATGACTTTCCCGCCATTGGGAGTGACCTGGCCTGTGGTCATACGGAAACTGGTGGTTTTGCCAGCCCCGTTGGGGCCTAGCAGCCCGACCACCTCCCCCACATCTACCTGGAAGCTCACACCATCGACCACCTTGCGGCGACCGTAGTACTTCACCAGTCCCTTGACTTCCAGGATGGCCATACAAACTCTCCCCCCGCTCCGGCCCACCGGGACGGCTGCGTCAACTCATCAAACCTTCTAGCTTTTCGTTTCCACGGGGCACAAGGTGAACAAGGATTTGGAGCCTGAAGAGCCTCAAGAACAATGGGTGGGCGCCATTTCCGGTGGACATTTGGCGGCCCATCTCAGTTAGACTGATCCAATTGGAAAAATGCGATTGGTATATCGGGAAGGCAAGCCTGGAGTGTTGGATGCAGCTGCTGATATCGGCTGAGCGGATCGGTCATCGTTTGGACGAAATGGCCACTGAATTGGCGTCCCAGTTGCCCAAGGATCGTGAATGGACCGTTTTGGTGGTCATGGATGGGGCCCTTATGCTGGCCGCAGACCTGGTTCGGCGCATGCGTCATCCCGTCCAGTTGGCATTTATCAGGGCCTCCAGCTATCGCCGCGGAACAGTTTCTGGCCGATTGGAGTTGGGCGAAATCCCCGATATCCAGGACCGTGATGTGTTGCTTCTCGATGATATTCTTGATTCCGGCCAAACCTTGTCTGCCCTCCATGCAGAGTTGGTTAAGAAACGCCCACGTTCCCTGAAAACCGCTGTGCTGTTGCGCAAAGAACTTGGAAAACCAACATTTCATGCTGATTATGTAGGCTTTTCAGTACCTGACCGCTTCGTGGTCGGATACGGAATGGATTGGGCAGGGCATTTGCGGCACCTTCCCGGCATCCATGCCTTGGAAGCAGACGACTTGGCCTTGTCGCCCGCAGGACTGGCGGCGACCCTTTCCATGGAGGGGCATTAATGGGTCAGTCTCTCTGGCTGCTGCCCGATGCTGAACCGGTCGGCCCTTGGACAAGGGCCCGATTGATGTTGTCGGAAATGCCTGCTGGGAATCATCCACTCCTCGTGTTCCGGGCTCAGCCCGATGGTGCCACTCAAACCGATCTGGAAAAACTGGGAGTCGGCTATTTTTCGCTTGGGAAAAAGGGACTGAACGTTTTAGCCACCTGGTGGAAACTGAAATCGCTTATTCGTGATCATGCGATTCGTCGGGTCCATGTCTGGGAGCTTAAGGATTTGGCCATTTGTGTCTTGGCGGCAAATAAAAGCCATTTGGTTACCTGCGAGGTTTCCGAAGGTCAGCAACCGCCTGTCCTTTTCAAATGGTGGAAAAAAGGTCTGGAAAGGGTGGATGGCTGGTTTTGCCGGGGTTCGGTACCCTGGGTCGATCTGGTGAAAGTGAGGAATGTACGGGGATGGGTGAGTGGTTCAATAGACGATCTTTCAATACGGGAATCCGCTAACGAAAGCCGGCAGGTTTTGCTGTTGGCTGATTCCCCCCGGGCCATTCGTGAGGGATTGTGGGCATTCGATATTTTCAAGCATGCATGGCCGGATTCCCGTTTGGTCATTCTTGCTTCCGCCAATGTTAAGGAAGCGGCTATGAATTTCTCAGCCACCTTGGGATTAAGGGCGGGCATCCACTACGCATGTGATTGGTCGGAGGTGCATGCCAACCCGAACATTTTTTCGGTGGTGGTGTTGGGTTCTGGTCCATGGGTCGGGGACGTGGCATTGCGCGCCCTCGCTCGGGGCATACCGGTTTTGGCCGAGGAGAATGTGGCTGTTGGCAGCCTGATTCAACAAGGGGTTCCCTTGCAACCGGTGGTTTCAGGCGACAGGGCGGCCTTGGCTGCTGCCTTGCAGAAAATTGCTGAAAATGGCCGCGAGGGTGCCGGGATTTCAAGAAAGATTCCCCGGGACTTATTTGCGGAGAGTGACCTGCCTTTTTATTTGAAAGCTGCTTTTTGATGGCGACCAGTCGGTGGAAATATTTTTTCTTGCTGCTGGCGATGACTGGAATCCTCGCTGCTGTTACCCCAGTTTTTTTCAGTCGTGAAAGGCAATTGACTGCGGCGGAATTACTTAAGGCTCAGTCGACTTGGCTTGCCCGCGGGCCAAAGAACTACTCCCTTCTGGTGCGCTGGAAGAACCAGCGACTGCCGAACGAAGGCGTGAGGCCTGACCCTGTGGTGATGCGTCTCAAGTTGCGTTTTCGTGAAGGTGTGTTGGTCGAAGCCAATGAGAACGGGAATTTTGTCCCGGTAGAACAATTTAGCCGTTGGAATTCTGAGGGGATTTACGGCAAGCTGCAGGCCTGGTTGGAAAGCAAAACTGCCAAGGATTACCTGGTGGTCGACTTTGCACAAACGGATGGTCATCCCCGCCATTGGGTCTGGGTGACCAGGCACGATCCGGACCCTTGCCGGGAAGAAGTAGACTTGGTTCTAACCCCTCTTGAATAGGATTTAAACTGAAGCTATCGCAGCTGAAAATGTTCCAAAGATTCTGGAACACACGGGTGAATGAGCCCGGGTAAGCCAGGGATGGTGAACCACCGGGCCTGCCTCACCTCAGCGTGGTTGATCACGAAAGCATCATGGGGGATTTTTTGGGTCAGGGGCAGCAAAAAGGTCCGCCAAGGGCGTCCAGCCGGGGTGACATGGGCTTGGCATCGGGCCAGGGAGCTTGGTGATTCGCCCCCCAAAAAAGGTCTCAGCAGAGGTTGGAGGGCAAGGCCCTGAAAAAGCTCCTCACCCAACTCCCGCAACGCCGTGTCCCAAGGGTTGGTGTCGTTCAAGTGACTTCCACCACCCGGGACAGACCAGTAACCAAGGTAGGGGGGCTCGTTTCGTTCAGCCAGCAAGACTTCCCAGCCGGAAGTTCCCTGCCAGGCCAACAGCAAACCTGCACCGCTCCAATCCTGATGGGCCATTTGCTCCTACCTGGGTCAATAACCAAAACTCAAACTTAACAAACCAAATGGCGCAGGACTAGTTTACAGGGATCAGCCTGTATGCCTTGCCGGGACCAGCAACCGGGTTACAGTGGAGATATCTCCCCACTATGGGAGGGGAGTGTTTGTACGGCTGGTGCCGGCCCTGGTCTTCAAAACCAGCGGGGGGTCTGAACAAGGCTCTCAGTGGGTTCGATTCCCATACACTCCCGTTTGGCTTGAGATAATGAATTTAATGTCGTGCAAAAATCAAACGGGGGACCGGATGTTTCGGCCCCCCGTTTAATTTTCAACACTCGCGCCATCAATTCTTTTTCGCGGGGGCTTTTTCCTTGGAGTCCTTGGCTTTGGCGTCATCATCCTTTGGTTGAGCCTTGGGTGGGTAAACCACTTTCGCCTCGCTGATGACTGTCTTCAATTCCTCCA
>CAWUOE010000131.1:0-8634 GCA_963923355.1 uncultured Gemmataceae bacterium
CGGCAACTGGGTTCCAGCAAAATCCACCATCCTTCCTCCATGGGCCAGATGCCAACAATGGATGGGAGTGATCGCCATAAATGATTCCGCTGGGAGGTGTCAGGGCAGGAAAAGGGCCAACAAAACTCCACTTATTTGCAGTGTAGAGACAGCGGATCTTGGAGGCGGGGAATTGAATGACTCCAAAACAGCCAACTAAATCATCAGAAAATTGATCAAGATATAAAGTTTTTGCTCCTACTGGCGAAGAAGGGTAACCGTCAGGACCGGCTCAAGCCGGACACCTTACCCAACCGATGCCAATGAGGATGGGCTTGTCGCAGGTCCAGGGTCTGGCTATGGACCTCGAATTGGTGATCAAAGAAGGCTAAAGCCAGTACCTTCCGAAGGAATACAGAAGGAATTCGGGCAAAAAGCAAGGGGTAGAAAGCCTCGCCACATGGAAACGAAGGTGACAAACCGGCTAACCGCCGAAACCCCGCCAAATTACTGGCGGCGGTTTGTCCCCCCAATCCTTTGGCTTTTGCTGTTTTGGTTGCGCCCCTGCTTCGTTCATGGGCAGACGGTCTACTACGCCGAACAGCCATCCTTCCTGATCCCGGTGTATCCAGATCCCAACGACAAAAAGACGCAGGCCCTGATCCTGCATGTGTCGGAGGATTTGGGCAAAACGTACCAGTATGTTGCCACAGCAGGCGTACTTCAAAAAACCTTCAGTTACCGGGCACCCAGGGATGGCTGGTACTGGTTTTCGGTCCAGACCCAGGAAACCGGGGGCGTTTTGAAACCGGCCAACATGGCCGGAGCCCCTGCCCTGTTAAAAGTTTGTGTAGACACGCTGTCGCCGTCCATCATCCTGCGCCAGGCACCCGCTGCCAAAGATGGGAACCTGGGTGTCGAGTGGGAAGTCCGGGATGAAAACCTGGATGTTTCCTCCATGCGGTTGGAATACCGCTTACTGGGGGCCAAAGACTGGGTGCCGTTGCCCGCCCAGCAATTGCAGCAGGGATCGCATGCATGGAACCCTGGTACACCCAGCCCGCTGGAAGTGCGTTTGAGTGTTCGCGACCGAGCGAAAAATCTTGGAGAGCAGGTGCTTGCGGTGGGCCTGAAACCCGGCCAGGTAGCACCCACCAATTCAGACGGCCGTGTGCCATTGATCATGGTGCGCAGCAAACGCTTTGCCTTGAATTATCGCTTGGAGGATGTCGGACCATCCGATGTGACACGGGTCGAGGTCCATTACACCCGGGATGGCGGGAGGACTTGGGGCAAGTACCCGATGGATGCTCCCAAGGATCCCCCTTGCATTCTTGAGGTTCCCGAAGAGGGTCGTTACGGATTCACCCTGATAGCCCGCAGCGGGGTGGACCTAAGCGAAAGCCCGCCCAAACCTGGCGACGCTCCTCATGTCTGGGTGGAAGTGGATGAAACCAAGCCAGCGGTACGCATCGTCGGGGTGGAAGTGGGACGCGGCCCGGAACAGGGCAACATGACCATCAACTGGTCCGCCACCGATAAATTCCTAGGCTCTACGCCGATTGCCATCAGCTACGCGCAGTCCACGGAAGGGCCCTGGACCGAGGCGGTCAAGGATTTGCCGAACAACGGCAAATTTGTCTGGAAAATGCCTGCCCAAGGGCTTCCTTTCCAATTCAATGTCCGCGTGACTTGCACTGACATGGCCGGCAATCAAGGGATGGATCAAACTTCCGGCCCCGTGAAAGTCGATCTGAACACCCCCAAGGCGCGGATCAACAGCATTGAAATCGCCCCGGTGGAGGGTGCGGTACCAGCGCCACCCGGTGTGAATCCCGCGGCACCCGCCAGCGCTCCGCCCGTACCAACAGTTGTTACCCCTCCAGCATCAGCGCCCCCCAGCGGGATGCCTCCGCCCTTGCCCATGACACAACCGACCACGCCGCCGGCAACCGGCCCGCCGCCTATGCCGGCTGCGGCCCCGGCGGATCCGCCACCGAATCCGTCCGGAGCCGGCGCAGTATTACCCCTCCCTCCCTCACCGCCCGCAGCTGGCGGTGAGGCTGTTTCTGGGGTCACCCCTGGAACGTCCACAAGCTTGGGCACCGGCGCGGCCAAATCCAAGACTGCCACTGATTCGCACACCCATCAATGGAAATGCGTCGGGGTTCACGATGGCGACACTGTGACATGCCTCAATGAGAACAATGAGCAACAAAAAATCCGCCTTGCTGAGATTGATGCACCGGAATTGAAACAGGATTTCGGCCAACGCAGCCGGGAGGCCTTGGCGGGTATGGTTTTTGGAAAAACGATTACCGTGGTGGATCAAAACAAGGACCGTTACGGGCGCTGGATTGGAAGGCTGTATTCAGATGGTGTTGACGTGAACCGTCAAATGGTCGCAACCGGGTACGCTTGGCACTATGCCTCCTACTCCAAGGACCCGTCCCTGGGGGTGCTGATGCAGCAAGCCAAGGATCAAAAGCTGGGGCTTTGGGGCCAGGGTACCCCTATCCCCCCTTGGGATTACCGGAAAAACAAATCTGCAGGCTCTGCCCAGGTCGAGGATTGATCTCCAAGACTGGCCGCCAGCCTACCCCTCCAGAAACCGCCCCTTGGGATTTTTTCCCGGTTCAGGTCTCGGACAAGTCCGAACCGTTACCCTAAATCTGTCGGGTGACTGAACCGGAGTAGGTGACTTGGAAAGCAAAGACAGCAAAAAATCCAACGGTTTGTCGATCATCGACATTCTGGACAAGGGCTTATCCGGTCCGGCCCAACCCTTCTATATCGTTGTGGGCCAGGATGACTTTCTGCGCCGGCACGGGTGCCGGATGGTACGCGACCTGGTACACGGCAAACCGACCACCACCGGGGAAACATCCGGCACCACCATTCGGGCCGACGGGGACACGCTGGACCTTGCCACCTTTCTCGATGAACTGGGAACTGGCTCCCTGTTCGGAGGGAAAACCCTTTTTCGGGTGGATGAGGCGGACGATTTCGTCTCCAAATACCGCCAGGCCCTCGAAAAGCAGTTCAGTAATCCAGGTTGGGCGGGCGTTGCCCTCCTGGTGGTGGACAGTTGGCCCTCCAACACCCGGTTGGCCAAACTGACCCCGGCCCCATCGCTGTTGCGATGCGAGGTGCCGGATCGTTTCAACGCTGCCACTTGGGCTCGAACCTGGGCCCGCCAAAATCATCAGGTGGACCTGGCCAATGACGCAGCGAGGGCCTTGGAGGAATTAGTGGGCAGGGATCTCGGTAGGTTGGATCAGGAAATCGCCAAACTGGCCTGCGGCCTGCCGGAAGGAACCAAGACCATCACCTCCGAAATGGTCGACAAACTGGTTTCCGGTGGAACCCAAGAGGTAGTTTGGAAGATCTTCAACGCCATCAGCTCAGGCAATCCAGCCCAGGCGCTGTCCGTACTGGATGATCAGTATTTGGCTGGAAATTCCGTTGAAAGCAGCATGCGGCTACAAGGGGCCCTGGCATTCCAATTGCGTAAGATCGCACGCGCCGCCCGAAGGGCAAAATCCGGAGTCACAGGCGGTCTTCCCCAAGCCATGAACGAGGCTGGGATTCGCCCTGGTTTTTTCCAGAAGGATGCGGAAACGCTCATGCGGCATCTGGGCGGTCGCAGGCTTTTCCGGCTGATGGATGACCTTGCCCGCACCGACCTGGCACTGAAAGGTGGAAGCCGTTTGCCCCAGCGCACGGTCCTTGAAAAACTGATTGTCCATCTGGCATTACCCGAAAACCGTTCCGCGCGTGGAGGCTAGCCCATTTTGTTTCATTCCGCCGACAAGCGCCCGCTTCTGGCTTTCACCTTGGGGGATGTGGCAGGGATCGGTCCGGAAATCATAGTTCGGGGTTGGCAGGACTTGTGCACCCTATGCCGTCCGGTGATCGCCGGCGATGGCCGCACTTTGGAGCGGGCTTTGGATTTGCTTGGGCTCCCGCGTTTTGGCCTGCGGCAAATTGCCACTCCCAAGGATGCGGCCGGAAATCAAAACCAATTGGACTATGTTCAGGTGGTGACGCACGAACTGGGAAACATCCACCCTGGCCGGATTGACCCTTTTGCTGGCCGTGCCGCCCATGATTTCCTCATTTGGGCCATAGACCAAGCGATGGCAGGGAAAGTAGACGGCATCGTGACCGCCCCCCTCCACAAGGAAAGCCTGCGCGCCGCGGGAATCCAGCATCCTGGCCATACCGAGATTTTGGCTGACCGGACCGGAACCCGACATTTCGCCATGGTCCTTGCGGTTCAGGGGTTGGCAGTCATCCACCAAACACTGCATCTGGCGTTACGCGATGTGTTCCATTACTTGGACCCCGACTCGATTGGATCCAAAGCTAGCTTGCTGGAATCACTACTGAAAGATCTGGGTGTTACCAATCCACGTTTAGGGTTGGCGGCACTGAATCCCCACGGGGGCGAGCATGGTCTTTTCGGAGATGAGGAGGACAAGATCCTCCGCCCACTGGTGGAACGATTGACCGCCAAAGGCATGGACATCCAGGGGCCCATTCCTGCTGACACCCTATTCCAACGAGCAGTAGCGGGAGAATTTGACGGGGTGGTGGCCCTCTATCACGATCAGGGACACATCGCCCTGAAATTGGCGGGTAGGGGTCGAGCCGTCAATATCTCGGCCGGTCTGCCCATTGTCCGCACCTCGGTGGCCCATGGAACGGCTTTTGATATCGCCTGGCAAGGAAAAGCCGATCCGGAAAGCCTCCTGACTGCAACGAGCTACGCTACCAGGCTCGCAACAGCCAGGAAAAAGAACCTTGGCCCTTCGGGCTAAACCAGCCTGAACCTGGCCAGCAAAAAGCTGGGCGCCTTGGTAAAGTGGATAAAAGGTTTATTTAGCGGCTACCGTGCCGCTTTGCCCGCCAATCCGTGTCGATTACCCTATCCGGTGCGGTTAATTTGCCAAAAAACCAGAAACATAGGAATGGACCTGACAATGACCACCAGTTACGCGGGACGCGGCAAGGTTTACGACAGTATCACCGAGTGCGTGGGTAATACCCCGCTGATCCGCCTTCAGCGCGTTACCGACGGAGCCAAGGCCACCGTGCTTGGCAAGCTGGAAAACTTCAATCCCCTGTGGTCTGTAAAAGACCGCATTGGCGTGGCCATGATTGAAGATGCCGAGAAAAAAGGCAAAATCAAGACAGGAACTGTGATCATTGAACCCACCAGCGGCAACACAGGGATCGGGCTTGCCTTCACCTGTGCCGCTAAGGGTTACAAGTTGATGGTGACCATGCCCGAGACCATGAGTCTGGAAAGGCGGCGGCTTCTCAAGGCCTTTGGCGCGGAAATAGTCCTGACACCAGGTGACCAGGGGATGCGTGGCGCCGTCAGCAAGGCGGAGGAACTGGTTCGGGAACACCCCAACGCTTTCATGCCGATGCAGTTCAACAATCCGGCCAACCCGGAAATTCACCGAAAAACCACCGCTGAAGAAATCTGGCGTGATACCAACGGCAAGGTGGACTTCTTTGTCTCCGGGGTGGGTACCGGCGGCACCATCACAGGGGTTGGCGAGGTGCTCAAGGCCCGCAATCCGGCAGCGAAAATCATTGCGGTCGAACCAGCCACCAGCCCGGTCATCTCCCAGAAGCGTTCCGGTCAGGAGATTAAACCCGGGCGCCACAAAATTCAGGGGATCGGAGCTGGTTTCATCCCTGGCATCCTGAATGTGGACATCATTGATGAGGTCATTCAGGTCCAGGACGATGACGCCTTTGCCGTGGCCCGCAGGTTGGCCAAGGAAGAAGGGATGCTCTGTGGCATCTCCTGCGGGGCCGCAGCCCATGCTGCCCTGCAAGTAGCCCACCGGCCAGAAAATGCAGGGAAAACCATCGTGGTTATCCTCCCAGACTTGGGTGAACGGTACCTTTCCACACCTCTCTACCCGGAATGATCTGGCCGGGGCGGCAAATTAGGTAATTTGCCGCCCCGAATTTTTAGCCCGGCCCCCTCATCCTCAACACCTCCCTTTGGGTTGGCTAATTTGGGACGGGTGTAGTACGATTGGAAATTGGCGCAAGACTGAAGCCTGTCGGGAGTTCCGTCGGGCCTTGCGTGCATCATTTCCATCAGTCTGGCGCTTCGGTCTCTGCCAAGTGCCCATCCAGGACCTCCAACCCCCATGGTTAATAGGAATCTCCTTCGCGAATTTGACCTCGGTGACGAGGATTTGAGCCAGTTCGAACAGGCCTTTGCAAAACCGGAAACCGGTGGAAACAGCGAAAACTGGTTTCAGGAAGAAAAACAGGCCTACGAGGCCAATAAGTTGGTCAACGGCAAGGTCACCCGCATTGTCGGCGACAAGGTGATCATCGATATCGGCTACAAGAGCGAAGGCGAGATTCCGCTGGAGGAATGGAAGGAAGAGGGCAATCCCAACCCCGTTTTCCCCAAGGTGGGTGAAGAAGTTCAGGTGCTGTTGGATTCCGTCGAGGATGAATCCGGCACGATCATCCTGAGTTTCCGCAAGGCGAAGCGGCAGAAGGAATGGGAAGCGATCATCGAGAAGCACAAGGAAGGCGATGTGGTCGCCGGCCATGTGACCAAGAAGATCAAGGGCGGCCTGCTCGTCAACATCGGCGTGAACGTGTTCCTGCCAGCATCGCAGGTCGACATTCGCCGTCCCCCGGACATCGGTGAGTACTGCGGCAAGACGATCGACTGCAAGATCCTCAAGATCGACGAAATCCGCCGCAACATCGTGGTCAGCCGGCGGAAGCTGCTGGAAGACCAGCGTGAGGACATGAAGCGATCGCTGCTGTCCGAGATCCAACCGGGCCAGATCCGCAAGGGCGTGGTCAAGAACATCGCCGATTTCGGCGCGTTCGTCGACCTCGGCGGTATCGACGGTCTGCTCCACATCACCGACATGACTTGGGGCCGCATCAGCAATCCCCACGAGATTGTCAAGATCGACCAGCCGATCGAGGTCTACATCATCAATGTGGACCGCGATCGGGAAAAAATCGCCTTGGGCCTGAAGCAAAAGACCCAAAGCCCCTGGTCCAACGTGCAAGATCGTTACCCGATCGGCAGCAAGCACAATGGCGAAGTAGTCAACGTGATGAACTACGGCGCGTTCGTGAAGCTGGAAGAGGGCATCGAGGGCTTGGTTCATATCTCCGAGATGAGCTGGACCAAGCGTATCAACCATCCCAGCGAACTGGTCTCCATCGGCGACCAGGTCGAAGTGCAGGTCCTGAACATCAACCGGGACAAGCAGGAAATCTCGTTGGGCATGAAGCAAGTCCAGCCGAATCCCTGGGACAAGGTTGCCGAGCGCTATCCCAAGGACACCGTGGTCACCGGCGTGGTCCGCAACCTCACCAACTACGGTGCCTTCGTTGAGATTGAGGAGGGTATCGACGGCTTGCTGCATGTCTCCGACATCAGTTGGGTGCGCAAGGTGTCACATCCTTCCGAAGTCCTCCAGAAGGGCGAGTCCGTCACGTGCGTTGTTCTCAACGTGGACCAGGAGCGCAAGCGTATTGCCCTGGGCCTGAAACAGATGAAAAACGACCCTTGGGATACCGACATCCCTGCCCGCTACCAATTGGGCGATGTGAAGCGCGGAAAGGTGACCAAAATCACCAATTTCGGCGTGTTCATCGAGCTCGAAGCTGGCTTGGAAGGTTTGCTGCACATTTCCGAGCTTTCCGACCAGAAGGTGGAGAATCCCGAAACCCTGGTCCAAGTTGGCGATGAAATCGAGGTGAAAGTGCTGCGCGTTGATGTGCCTGATCGCAAGATCGGCCTGAGCCGCAAGCGACTGAACTGGACCCCGGAGCAGGATGCGGCAAATCCGCCTGCTCCCGCGGCCCTTTCGTCCGGTGGTTCCAGCAGCCCGGCCCCGGCAGCCGGCCCGGGAGCCCCCAAACAGCAACCGCGCACCGACCTGCGTGGCGGAACCGGATCGGGTGGAGACTTGGTTTCCCTGCCCGAAGGCTGATCCTGACCGAAGCCCAACCCCCTCCCGCCGGGATTTTTCTCCCGGTTGGCGGGGGTTTAGTGTAGGATTTGACTTATTCAGGCGATTTTGGCCGGTTTTCTGGGGTGATCCAGCCGGGCCGGATCGCCTGAACCAGTTATACCGCCCTTGGCGGTCATGCCACTCGTGCAAAACATGCTTGTCCTGCGTGGACTGCAAGCGCGTGAGGTCGTGAATCCGGCCGGCTGACTTGCCACCCGTGTCTAACAGGGCCCGTGCCCGACGATAGACAGGTGTGGATCAAGGGGGCCGCTTGGTACGGTCCTGAACCGTGCCAAGGCCGGAAATACCGGCAACTGTGCGGCCCTCTGGGATCCTGTGCCACAAGCCGGATGCCAACTATGACGCGACCCCGCCGATCGTCCGAAGCGGTGCAAAGTCCATTAGAGACTTATCTCCGCGAGATCAACGAGACCGCGCTTCTCACCGCGGACCAGGAGAAGGAATTAGCCTACCGCATCGAGGTTGGTGACGCCGAGGCCCGAGATCGCATGGTACGGGCGAACCTCCGCCTGGTGGTTAACATCGCCCGCAGCTATGTCGGCAAGGGCTTGGCACTTCAGGATCTGATTGAAGAGGGCAACCTGGGCCTGCTGCGGGCGGTGGAGGG
>CAWUOE010000132.1:0-8514 GCA_963923355.1 uncultured Gemmataceae bacterium
ACCCTGACTGGGCCGACCGCGTGGTGCCGCTGCTGGACGACGACCATTCACGCGTGCGGCTGCATGCTGCCTGGGCCTTGGTGCGGGGCGGGCGGCGCGAGGGGATGCCCGCGCTGCTGGAAGGCCTGGGCGATGCCCCGGCCTCCCTGCGCGAGGAGGTGGTGGAGCACCTGTACCAGGTGGCCGGCGACACCGCGCCCGACGCGGTCTGGGGCCCGGACCCGGAAGAGAGGCAGGGTTTCACCAGCACTTGGAAGGCGTGGTGGGCCAAGGCTGGTCCCGGGCTTTCGGATATCACGCCCGGGCCGCGCCCGTTCCTGGACCGCACGCTGGTGGTTCTGCTCGACGCCGGCGAGGTGGCCGTCCTCGACAGCGAAGACAAGGATGTATGGCGGATCAATAAAGTAGATTTTCCGCTCGATGCCGAGCCGTTGCCCGGCAACCGGGTGCTGCTGGCGGAAAACCAGGGCGGCCGGGTGACCATCCGTTCCCGCACCGGACGCATCCTCTGGCAGTATCCGGTGGAGGCGCCCATCGTGGCCCAGTCCCTGCCGGGCGGCAACGTCTTCATCGCCACCCGCACCGACCTGTTCGTGGTGGATCGACTGGGCAACCGGGTGCGCGAGTGGAAACGCCCCCGCAACGATGCGATCATGCGGGCCAGCGCCCTGCCCGACGGCGGCCTGGCCCTGGTGACCCTGCGCCAGCGTTTCATGCGCCTCGACGCCGCGGGCGAGGTGGTGGAGAGCTTTCCCGTGATGGTGAGCACCACGGGCGGCCGGGTGGATGTCGCGCCGGATGGCCGCGTGCTCATCCCCATGATGCATCAGGACATGGTGCTGGAAATGGACGGAACCGGCCAGGAGCTGCGCCGTTTCCGGGTGTCCGAACCGATCATCGCCCAACGGCTGCCCAGCGGCCATGTGATGGTGACCAGCATGGCCGAGCAGAAGGCGATGGAATTCGACGCGGCCGGACGGGTGGTCTGGGAATTCCAGTCGCGCCTGAGCCGGGTGTCCAGGGCGGTTAGGCACTGAGGCGGGCGGTGGCAGATCGGGGAAGTTGCCGGGGGCTGGCGGAGTGAGACGCGTGGGTTGGTCGCTGATCCTCATCGGCATCGGATTGTGGGGCTCGCTGTTCTGGCAGGCCTGGCAAGGCCGGGTGTCCACCGCTCCGCCCGAACTGACGGATGAGGAGGCGGGAGGAGCCCGCGCCGCCCGCCTGGCTGGTCTGCGTGAGGCTGTGCGCGCGGGTGACAACCGCGCGATGGCGCGCGAGCTGGACCGCTTCCTCCCTGGACCCGAAGACGAGAAAAAATGGCCCAGATGGATCGCCCAACTGGCCGATGAGGACGCCGCGCGCCGTGACGCCGCGGTCGCCTCGCTGCTCGAGGCCGGCCCCGCCGTGCTGGGCCAGGCCCGACGCGCCCGCTCGATGGAGACCGACCTGACCGCCCGGGCGCTGCTGGATTCACTCGCCGAGGACCTGCCCGTCAAGGCCGCCTCCTCCGCCCTCGTGCAGGCCATACGGCAGGCCGATATCGGCAAGGACCCGGCCGCGGTGCGGGCCCTGTTCTGGCGACTGGTGCCGCACACCCCCGACGCGGCGGTGGAGCAGGCGCTGACCCGGGAACTGGAGCTGGACTTGGCCAGTCCCGGTGGCGCCGAGGCGGCCCGGGCCCAACTGACCGATGACGACCCGGCCCGGCGTGAGATGGCGGTCAGGCTGCTGGCCGGCAGAAGCGGCGAGGGTGAACTGCCGGCCGCCTTGGGCAAGCTGAAGCAGGACAGGGACCCCGCGGTGGCGCTGCGCACCCTGCTGGCCCTGACCGACATGGGCCAGGCCGTCAAACCCGCTGAGCTGGCGGAAAGACTGGCCGACGCGCCCGCTCCGCTGTGCCGCATCGCCGAGGCGCGCCTGCTGTGGCTGGGCCGGGATGGAGACCGCTTTCCACCCTGGCAGGAGGATGCAGGATCCCGGTCAGCGTGCGCCCAGGCCTGGCGGGATTGGCTGGCCGAACCGGGACGCGACAAACTGGAACTGAAACCCTCGCCACGGCTGGATCGCGTGTTGATCGGCCAGATCAACTCCGCCCAGGGCGAAAGCGTCCTGTTGGAGTTGGACGCGGCCGGAAAAACCCAGGCGCGGTTGCTCACCGCCGATCTGATGCTGTCCTGCGGTTTCACACCCGAGGGGCGATCCTTCCTGGCCAAGGGTGATGGGGACAAAGGCCAGTTGGCGTGGCCCGACCGTGAGGGGGAGGGGAAGCGCGAGCCGGCGGACCTCGAAGGCCGGCTGGTCACGGTGGCACCCCTGGAGGGTGGCGGGTTCCTGCTGGCCCGCAGGGATCGGGTGAGCCGGCTGGATGCCCAGGGCAAGGAGACGGGCGAACCTCTGGTGTTGACGGGCAAGCGAATCATTTCCGCGGTTGCGGCTGCCCGTGACGGCTGGTTCGCCACCTGGCGTGACGATGGCACCCTGATTTGGCACAGCGCCGACGGCGAGGTGGTGAATCAGTTTCGATTGCCGCCGCCCCAGGTGGTCGGCGTGGGCATCCAAGTCCTTCCGGGTCGCAGGCTGTTGGTGCCACTGGTGGGGGAGAACCGCCTGGCCGAGTTGGATTTCGAGGGGCGCGAGGTCCGCTCCATCAGTGTCGAATCGCCGCTGGCGGTCGCCCGGTTGCGTGATGGTGGCACCTTGGTCACGTCGCCCGAGGGGCTGACGCGTCTGGACCCTGCCGACCGGCTGGTCTCCCGGCAGCGGGTGGATTGGCTTCCGGTGGCCCTGGCGGTGCGCCACAAGAACGGCGGTTGAACCGGTCGGCCCGCCGTGGCGGGCCAGGCAGAAAGGTTGTTTTCATGGGCGAAATGGCGGAAAATGTGCGGGCCAACAACTTGGTTTACCCGGCCGACCGGCGGATGTGGATCCATGTCCGACTGCCTTTCCTGGTGATGGGGGTATTGGCCGCGGTGTTGCCCGTCGTGGCGGCCTGGGTGTGGTGGCTGGCCATCGGCCTGCCTGAAATCGCCCCATCGCCACGCCTGGTGAATCCGGATGACCCGATCGGGTTTCCGGCCTGGGTGCGCCTGGCCCACTTTGTCAACCTGCTGTTGATGGTGCTGCTGGTGCGCAGCGGATTGTCCATCCTGATGGATCACCCGCGCCTGTACTGGAACGACCACTGCACGCCCGGATCCGACTGGATCCGTTTCACCCCCCACGAGGTTCCCGCGGACCGCGTCTGGACCGCGAAGGATGACAGCCGTTACCTGTCGCCCTGGATCGGCCTGCCCGGCTTCCGCCACACCATCGGCATCGCCCGCCACTGGCACTTTCTCAGCGCGTTTTTCTGGCTGGCCAACGGGCTGGTTTTCGTGGCCCTGCTGTTCGCGACCAACCAGTGGAAGCGACTGGTTCCCACCGATCCGTCCCTGTTCACCGGGGCATGGAATGTGTTCGTCCATTACGCCACCTTCCACCTGCCGGTGGAGCCGGACGGATTCTTCCGTTACAACCCCCTGCAGCAACTGAGCTATTTCGGGATCGTCTTCATCGTGGCTCCGGTGTCGCTGCTGACAGGGCTGGCCATGTCGCCCGCCATCGATAACTGGGCCGGCTGGTATCCGAAACTGTTTGGCGGCCGCCAGGCCGCCCGCTCGATCCATTTCCTGGCCATGTGTTCCTACCTGGCGTTCCTCGTGCCCCATGTGGGCATGGTGATCATCACCGGGTTGTGCCAGAACATGAACCATATCGTCTTCGGCACCGACACCACCAAGCCCGACGGGTTGGTGGTGTTTCTGGCGGGTGTGGCCGGCATCGCGGCGTTGTGCTGGACCGCCCACTGGATCTCTTGGAAACGGCCGCGCTGGGTGCAGATGGGCTTCCGCCGAATCCTGGGCCCGCTGCAGCGGTCTTTCCTGAACCGCCTGCCCAGCCGCAGGCAATACACCCGGAAGGACATCTCCCCCTATTTCTGGCCCAACGGCAAACTGCCGCACTGCCCGGAGTGGGAGGGGTTGGGCGACCTGCGCCGGCGGGGCTTCCGGCTGAAGGTGTTCGGCCTGGTGGAAAACCCCGTGGAACTGTGCATTGAAGAGCTGGAAAAACTGGGCAAGCGCGAACAGATCACCCTGCACCACTGCATCCAGGGGTGGTCGGGTGTGGCGCAATGGGGCGGGGTGACCGTGGCCCAGTTGGTCGATCTGGTGAAGCCCCTGCCCGGCGCAAAGGCGGTGGTGTTCCGCTCGTATGGCGAGGGGCATTACGGCGGCGAATATTACGACACCCTGACTCTGGAAAACGCGGGCCATCCCGAAACCCTGCTGGCCTGGGAGATGAACGACCACCCGCTGACCGACCTGCACGGGGCCCCCCTCAGACTGCGGGCCGAGAACCAGTTGGGCTACAAGATGGTCAAATGGATCAAAAGCGTGGAATTCGTCGATTCCGAAAAGTCAGTGGGCAAGGGATACGGCGGCAAGAACGAGGACGACGAGTACTACCCGGTGGTGGCGAATATCTGACCCCGTCCACCGGCACCATGCGGGTGTGGTATGTTTGGGAGACGACCCCCATTTTTTGGATCGGATTTTGCCGAAAATGGCCACGGTTTCCTCCCCCACATCCCTGAGCCTGCTCGACCGGTTGCGGCGCACCCGCGACCCGGAGACCTGGGCCCGCTTTGTGGAAATCTACGGGCAGCTTATCGTCGAATGGAATCAGGAGGCCGGCCTGCAGCCCGCCGACGCCAACGATGTGGCCCAGGAAATCCTGCTGGCCGTGCTGGAGAAGATTCCCGGCTTCCAGCGCACTGAGGAGGGTTCCTTCCGGATGTGGCTGAGGAACATCGCGCTGGCCAAGATCCGCGGCCACAACCGCCGCCGCAAACGGCTCGACCGGATGGAGGATATCGACTCCCTGCCCCAACTGGCCGACCCCGCCGCCGAACGGGAGTATGCGGCCGACTACAGCCAGTCCGTGGTCTCCCGCGCGTTGAGGGTGATTTCCCGTGATTTCGAGGAAAGCACTTGGCGCGCCTTCGAGATGGTCTTTTTCGAGAAGCGCGATCCCGACGAGGTGGGGCGCGAACTCGGCATGTCGCGCAACTCGGTCTATATCGCCCGCAGCCGTGTTTCCAAGAAGGTGCGGGAGATCCTGAGGGACCTCATCGACGAGGACCTGTTTTGAGCCCCGGTTCCCGGCCTGCGGTCCGGTACGACCTGGCGCGCGCGCCAAGGGGATGACCATGGGCGGTTTCTGCCCCGATGATGCCACGCTCGACCGCCTCCACGCCGGCGAGCTCGATGCCACCCATCTGGAGGCGCTGGTAGCGCACCTGGACACCTGCCCGACCTGTGGCGACCGTTTGCACCGGCGATATATGACCTACCGAAATACCGAAGGCATTGCCAACGGGCCGACTGAACGGCTGCGCGAGCAATACGCCCGGGATAAAAACAACCAATCACCATCCCCTGAATGGCTGAATCGTTTGCTGGCCCGCGGCCCGCGACTTGTCACTCCGGCATTGTCCGGGGCGCTGCAGCCGGGGGACATGGGCTCGCTGGGGCGCTACCGGGTGCTGGGCATCCTGGGGGAGGGCGCCAGCAGCGTGGTCTATCAGGGGCATGATCCGGAATTGGGTCGGCTGGTGGTGCTGAAGGCATTCCGGCCCGATTACGCAACTGGTGCCAGCGGCCGGCAGGACATGATGGAGGAGGCGCGGGCCTTTGCCCGGGTGCAGGATGATCACGTTGTCCTGGTGCACGAAGTGGCCCGTGACGGTGACACCCTGTTCCTGGTGATGCCCTTTCAGGAGGGGGACACCCTCGAGGATTTCCTGAAGGGATGGATGGCCCGCAACGAAAAACTTCAAGCCCGGGAGGGACTGCGCCTGGCCCTGCATGCGGCTTTGGGCCTGAGCGCCATCCACAAAATCGACCTGTTACACGGCGATCTCAAGCCCAGCAACGCATGGGTGTTCACGGTGAATGGCGCCCGGCGCCTGGCGCTTTTGGACTTGGGCTTGGCCACCCGGCGGCAGGGCAGGTCATCCGGCCCCTATCTGGCGCCTGAGGTGGTTCGGGGGCCCTCCACCCGGGCCTCGGACCTTTTTGCCCTGGGCCGGTTGACGGAGGATATCCGCCAAGGGTGTGACAGGCAGTGGCCCGTGGCGGTCACCAGGAAGTTGGCGGCCTTGCAGGAGGCTGACCCGAACAAACGGCCCGAACTGGATGATTGGATCCACCTGCTGCGCGCCGAAGTGGACCACCAGGCGAACGGGAGAACACGTGCCGTCTCCCTGGTTGCCTGGACTGCCTTGCTCGGCCTTCTGGTTGTGCTGGTGGCGAGGGCCCTTTGGTCGACCGGCTCCGGACCTGGCCAGCAGGTTGCCGAAACCCGGAAGGGACTGGCCCCGGCCATGGTGTGGGGTGAGCCCGCCAAGGCGCGGGTTTCGCTGCCCCTGCTGGAGGTGGGGCCGGATGGTTCCTTCGTGAAAATACAAAAAGACCTCGCCCATGTGGATTTGGTGTCATCAGATGGCGCGGTCCGGTCCATCGGCATGGCGGGCGGGGTCCTCAAGGCCGCCTGGAATCCTCCCTACCTGGCCCTGACCAACCTTCGGGGCACCTTGCGAGTGTTGGACACCAGCGCCCTCAAACCAAAGCCATTGCTCGAAACCGATTGGGCCAGCGGTGTTCCCACCGGCTTGGGGTGGTCCGGCACAACCCCGGCCCGGCTGATACTGGGACGGGGGAACGAGGCGCGGGTCTACCGGCTCGATCAAGCAGGAACCCCCGAGGCCAGGCTGGTGCTGGAGCGCGAGGTGGACAAGGTGGCCCCACCATGGCTGACACCGCACACGCCGGTCTGGATCGGTTGGGAACCGGGCAGGCTGCAGGTGGACGCGATCATGCCGCCTGGCGGGATGGTCAGCACCAACCTGGTGGATTTGCCGCTGTTCTCCTTCCGGCCGGTGAACCGGGCCCCGGCCATGGTGTCCTGGTCACCGGATGGGGAACGGTTTTTGGTGGCATCCCAGGGAGGCGAGTTGGGTTGCTTCAGCCGGAAAATCACTAGGCAGGAAGGGCTTTATCCCTTGGCGACCCTGGAAAAGGAACGGGAGACCGGAGTGGAAATCGCCGAACTGGTGTGGGGTGCCCCGGACTGGGCCGCCATCCGCCTTCACGGAGACAAGCGCGAAATCTTCCTGGTGAATCCGCAAACGCTCGAGGTTTCGGCCCTTCCCCTCGACACCGCCGGTAAACGGGTGACCCGCATCTGCCCCCAGCCAGGAAGCTCACGCCTGCACGCCCTGGCGGATGACGGTACCGTGCTGATCTACCAAGTGCCTGAAAACCCGGTTCAGGGTGCTAATGGAAGCTGAATCCTGCGTATGCTTGGGGTCTTTGGGGGTTCTGGGTTCTTGATAACGGGCAAAAAGCTGTTTTTTTCCTCATCCAGCGAAATAATCCGCCTTTTCTTGCGTAGTCTGTTTAGCCAGACCGTTCAGGAAAGGATTGTTCGCCCGATTTATGTCCAAGAAAAATGTCAGTCGCCTGTTTGCCGTTGGTGATATCCACGGGTGCTCGGCCGCTTTGAAAACCCTGTTGGAACGCATGAACCCCGGCCCCGCCGACACGGTGGTGACCTTGGGGGACATCGTGGACCGCGGGCCGGATACCGCGGGGGTGGTGCGCCAACTGCTCCGCCTGCGGGAGCAAACCAACCTGGTCCACCTTCTGGGCAACCATGAGGAAATGCTGCTGCAGGTGGCCGAGGGTGCCCTCTCTCTCGAGGCATGGACATGCCATGGTGGGGAAGCGACCCTGGAATCCTACGGCGTGGACCACCCGGCCCAGATTCCTGCCACGCATCTCGATTTCTTGCGTGAAGCCAAAACCACCCACGAACAGGGTGGCCATCTCTTCGCGCATGCCTGTTACCTGCCGCACTGGCCGCTGGCCTACACGCCGCGGGATGTACTGCTATGGCAAAGTGCCGACCCGGCCGACTTGAAGCCCCACACCTCAGGTCAACCGGTAATCTTGGGCCATACCCCCCAGCCGGATGGTGACATCCTCGATCTGGGCTACGCCGTGCTGATTGACACCGACTGCTGGGCGGGCGGGTGGCTCACCGCCTTGGAAGTGGGCGGCGACCGGGTGCTTCAGGCCAACCAGAGGGGCCGTTTGCGCCGCCGGGAACGGTTTGTGCGGGTATGAAAATGGATTTAGTTCAAACCCCTGCCCGGGACTGACAGGCAGGGGTTTGAACTGCGACCAGCGGGACGATGGCTGGACTGCTTCCGCCCCGAGACTGGGGAGCGGCACATACTAAACGCACCAAAACCGGCGATTTACCAAGCAAATTCAGAAATTTTTCCAAAAAAAAGCCCCTCCCCGGCCGGGGAGGGGCTTTGTCGTTGGACGATGGGCCCGATCTTACTTCTTCACCTCGAACTCGGCGTCGATCACATCGTCACCTGTCTCTTATACACATCTCCGAGCC